>WTHD01000029.1 GCA_011523265.1 Candidatus Binatota bacterium | reverse complement strand
CCCTAGTCCCTAACCCCTAATCCCTAACCCCTATCTCTTCATGCAACCAGCACGCGGCCTCGTGACCGAGCTCTACCACGTCCAGCGAGGGCTGTTTAGTCGAGCAGGCATCGAGCATTGCCGGACAGCGGGCGGCAAAGGCACAGCCCGGCGGATACTGTAAGGGCGAAGGCACACTGCCGGTGATCGCGGCCAGCCGTTCGGAGCGGTGACCTCGACGCGGCACGGCGTGGAGCAGCGCCTGGGTGTAGGGGTGCAGCGGGTTGTGAAACAGCGGACGCACCGGGGCGCGTTCGATAATTTTTCCCGCGTACATGACCGCCACGTCCTGGGCGAACTGCGCCACCACCCCGAGGTTATGCGTAATCAGCAGAATGGCCATGCCCAGCTCGTCCTGGAGTCGGGTGAGCAAATCGAGAATCTGGGCCTGAACCGTGACATCCAGGGCGGTGGTCGGTTCGTCGGCAATGAGCAAGTCCGGACGACAGGCCAGCGCCATGGCGATCATCACCCGCTGTTTCATTCCGCCGGACAGCTCGTGCGGATAGTGTTCGAGCCGTTGCCGCGGAGAGGGAATCCCGACGGTTTCCAATAAGCGCCCGGCCTCCTGGTTGGCCTCGCGCACCGACAGTTCCTGATGGAGCCGAAACACTTCGCCGATCTGATGACCAATGGTGAAAACCGGATTCAGCGAGGTCATCGGCTCCTGGAAGATCATACCGATGGACTTTCCCCGAATGGAGCGCAGCTCTGCCTCGGATAGATGCGCCAGGTCGCGGCCGTTGTACATCAGGGAGCCGCTGACGATACGCCCCGGAGATTCGATCAGGCGCATAATCGACAAGGCCGTAGCCGATTTGCCACAACCCGACTCACCGACCAGCGCCAGAGTCTGGCCCGGCTGAATCTCAAGATCGATACCCCGGACCGCCCGGACTTCGCCTTGCTCGGTGAAGAAGGAGACGTGCAGATCGGAAATAGTGAGAAGTGGCTGGACCATAGCGTTCAGCGGTTCCGCAGGCGCGGGTTGAGGGCCTCGCGCAGTCCTTCGCCAACCAGATTAAACGCCAGAACCACGAGAAAAATGGCGAGACCGGGAATAAAGAACAACCACGGTGCATCAAAGATAAACCCTCGCCCGCTGGCCAGGATATTGCCCCAGGTCGCATACGGCGGCTGCACCCCGAACCCGAGAAAGCTGAGACCCGACTCGGTCAGAATGGCACCGGCCACGCCGATAGTGGCCGAGACCAGCACCGGGGCGATGGCGTTCGGGACCATATGCCGAAAGATGATCCGGCTCTCGGGTAAGCCCAGGGCCTGGGCGGCCACCACAAAGTCCTGTTCCCGCAGGGCCAAAAACTCGGCCCGCACAAAACGCGCCGTCGCCATCCAACTGGTCAGACCAATCACGATCATGATGTTGTAAATGCTCGGCGGAAGAAGGGCCACGACGGTCAGAATCAGAAAAAACGTCGGAAAGCACAGCATGATGTCGGTAAAACGCATGATAAGCGTATCGACCGAGATCAGGCCGAGCTTGACATTCCCGTAGAAACCGGACAGGCCGCCGAGAATAATACCGATCGTGACCGAGATGCCGACCGCAATAAAGCCGATCGATAAGGACACAAACGAGCCCTGCAACATACGTGCAAACACATCCCGGCCCAACTCGTCCGTCCCGAGCAGATAGACCCCGCCGAGCGGGTGGTGGGCAGCCGGGATGAGCGCCTGGGAGACAGAGGAGAAAGGCGGCAGGAATTTATCCGGCAGGCGAACGGTGGCCGGGTCGAAAACAACCACCCACTCGGTCAACACTTTCCCGGCGGCGGCCATCGCGACCAGCAGGACAAGCACGACCAGACCGCTGAGGGCGAGCCGATCTTTCTGGAAGATGCGCCAGGCCTCCTGCAGCGGGGTTTCCGATTTTGGAAGCTCCGCCTCCCCCAGGGGGGGTTGGGTAGTGCGAGCAGTTGCCATGAACTCTTTCCGTTCCTCTAATCCCTAGTCCCTAACCCCAAATCCCTAGTCCCTAACCCCTGTTTCCTCGCTCATTGCAACCGAATACGTGGATCAACCACGGCGTAGAGGATGTCCGAGACGAGGGTGCCGGCCAGCGTCAGCGTGGCGGCAATAAAGTTAATCGTCAGGATAACGGGAAAATCCCGGGCGAGAATCGCCTCATAGCCCAGCCGCCCGAGCCCCGGCCAGGCAAAGATCTGTTCAAAGATCACCGAACCGCCGATCAGGCCCGGCAACAAAAAGCCGAACATGGTCACAAACGGCAGCAGGGCGTTGCGCAGGGCGTGACGGTAGATCACGCTCTCCTCGGGCAGCCCCTTGGCCCGCGCGGTGCGCACATAGTCCTGGCGCACCACTTCGAGCATCTGAGAACGGACGTAGCGGGACAGAATGGCAATGCCGGCAATCGCCGACATCACGGACGGCACGACCAGATGCCACAACCGGTCCATCCAGCGAAAGACCGGCTGCGCGTTTTCCATACCAAAGGTACGCATGCCGATGATGGGGACGTTGAAGAGGTCCACGACCCATTGAATGGCCAGGTAGGACAGAAAGAAACCGGGGATGGATATGAAGGCGTAGGCCACAAAGGTCGTGGTGCGATCAAATGGAGAGCCGCGCTGGATGGCGGCCTGAATGCCGGTCGGAAAGGACAGGCTCCACACAATCAGCGTGGCACAGATGAAGAGCGGCAGGGAGTTGAGAAACCGGCGCCAGATTTTTGGCAGCACCGGCTGGCTGTCCTTAAACGATTTCAGCTCGCCGGTTGCCAGGTCACGCAGCCAATAGACATACTGCACGGACAGGGGTTCGTCCAAATGGAAGGCAGCGCGAATGCGTGCAATGTCCTCGGGTTTCATGCGCGGGTTGGCGGGATCGACCTCGCTGGGTTCACCGGGCGCGAGATGGACGATCGAGAAGGCGATCATCGAAATCACGACCAGCAGAACCAGCCGCTGGAGAATGGCACGCAACAGAAAAACCCACATGGTTGTCTCAGCCGTCTGTCCTAAAAGTCGGGCGTGAATTCGAGTTTACGCCACTTGTTGAAATAAAAGGCAATGCTGCCGCTCTTGGTCGGGTAGATCTTTTCGTAACGTTCGCGGCCGCCGGCCGCTCTTTCGACCAGGACAATTTTTTTGTCCAGGACGCGGGTCGCCAGCCCGACGTACAGAAAGGTGTAGGGTTGGTCGTCGGCAATCACCTGGTGCAGGCGATGGGCCAGGGCGCGCTGTTGGTCGAGGTCGTACTCCTGGCGGATACGGACGATCAGCGCGTCCGCCTCCGGACTGGTATAGCCGACAAAATTCAACTGCTGGGGCCCGGCCTGACTGGAGTGGAAAATTTGATACAGGTCGGGATCGATGCCCATACTCCAGCCCAGGACCACCGCGTCAAACGAGCCGGTATTGACGAAGTCCTTGAGGAAAACCGCCCACTCAAAGACCTGGGTATTGCATTTGACCCCGATATTTTTCCAGGCGTCCTGAGCGATGGTCATGATGTTGGCGCGGATCAGGTTGCCGTTGTTGGTGATAAGATTGAATTCAAATACCTGCCCGTCTTTCTCCAGCCAGCCCTCGCTATTGCGTTGCCAGCCCACTTCTTCGAGCAGGCGTTGCGCGCCCTCCGGGTCGTACGGAATGGGAGGAATCGTCGGGTTATACCACTCGGTCTGACGCGGGTAGGGTCCGGTGATCTGCTCCCCTTCTCCGTACAGCAGATAGGTAATGATCTCATCGACATTAATGGCCATGCCCAGGGCGCGCCGCACCCGCCTATCGGCAAATAAGGGGTTGCGGTTATTATAGCCGATATAGGAATAGCCGAAGCCCAGGCTGGAAAACGACTGATACGCCTCCTCGTGTTTGTATCGGGCCACCTGATGCGGTTGTACGCCGTAGGCGTCGATGGCACCGCTCTTGAATTCAACCTCCTGGGTCAGCAGCTCGGGAATGACGCGGAAATAGTAGTGTTCATACTCGGGGGTACGCTCCCAGTAATCTTCGTTACGAATGAGATGGATAAACTCATCCCCCTGCCACTCGATAAACCGGAATGGACCGGTCCCGAGCGGCTGACGGTTAAACTGGCTGTCGCGCATCCCAAAACTGGTCCGCGCCGCGTCCGACAGCCCGCGCTCGGCCATTTCTTTTTCCATTGCCGCCGCATTCAGCAAATGCTCGGGCAGAATCCCCATCATCCAGGCGTTAATGGCCGGCGAATACAGACGCTTATAGGTGACCTGGACCGTATGGGGATCGAGAACGTCAATCCGTTTAATCGGCTCATAGTCCGAGGTCCGGGGCGAGATATTGCGCGGGTTCATAATGGCTTCATACGTGAATTTGACATCGCCGGCGTCGAACGGATGACCGTCGTGAAAGCGGACCCCCCGGCGCAGGTGAAACAGAATAATCGGGTTGTGCTCGGCCACGGGTAATAAAGCCGGAAACTGCGGCTGCACTTTCTCGCCCAGGGCCGTGTCGGCAACCGTGATGTGGTCGGCGTAGGGGAAATCCTGAAAATAGGCCGCGCCCAGGAGCGGGGTCAGGCGCGTAAAGAAGTCCTGGTCCACCCGGCTGAGGGTGAACTCGACCCGCTGCGGAATCCGAATCGTCACCTCTACCGGGGTCGGAGACGGGTTTCCCTGCGCGTCGGGTTCCACAAGGGTGAGCGTCTCGTTTTTTTCCTCGGCGGGCAGGAGTTGGAGGGAGAGAAGTACGCCGTCCAGTCCGGGCAGGCCGCCGTTCGCCCGCGCCTGGGAGAGGGTCTCAATCAGCCGCTCCCCAGTCGCCGGGCTGCCGTCCGGCAGTGCCATCTCGGGCCGGGCAAGCAGATAGGCCTTTTCGGTAATCGACCAGTCCGTTGCCAGCCGGCCGCGCAGGTTCAGGTTTTCGTCCATATCGAGCAGGCCGTCGAAGACGAAATCCGTAATGCGGCTGCTCGCCCCATCCGCGTTCAGAATGGGATTCAGAATCTTGGCATCGGCGATAGACCCCTCGATATAGGTACGCAGCCGGGCGGGATTGCCCACGGACTGCTTTTCATAGCTCGGCACCCAGAAGTACGACTGCAACAGGAGCGCAAGCAGGATCAGAGGGGTCAGAATCAAGGCGCGTTTGACATTCATAACCGGGTAGGGGCAGGTCCCTGTGCCTGCCCAAACAGGGCAACCACGGGGGGTTGCCCCTACAATTTTCCCTGAAAGAGTAAACGTATCAACATCTCAGCGGGTATTGGAGGATACGTTTACTCTTTTTCCCAGTACGGCTCGGTATCGAGCGGCGGTTTGGTATCACTGAGCTGAAACAGCACGCCACACGCGCTTTTCGGCGAGATAAAGGCGTCACGAAAATCCGATTCGTCCAGATGCTTATCGACCACGCGCACCCCTCTGCCTTCCAGAAACGAGACTTTTTCTTTGAGGTCCGGGGTTTGGAGCGTGATATGATGTATGCCCTCACCCCGCTTTTCGAGGAATTTGGCGAGAAAACCGTCCGGGGCGATCGGCTCCAGGAGTTCGATCGTAAAGCCCTGAAGATCAAAAACCATAAAGCGAAACGTCCCGCTGCGCTCAACACGTTCAAACACAAACTTTGCCCCGAGTATCCCCTCAAAGAACGTCCGGGCCTGTTCGATGCTGCGCACTGCAATGCCAACGTGATCCAGCCGGCCAAGTGGTGGGCTGTCCTCTGCCATGGCTCCTCCTTTACGCCTGCCACGCTCGCAGAGGGTGTAGCGTGTTTGGACCGTTGAAGGCAAGAGAGGTACGCCGTGTTTTTTCCCTTTACTGTTCCCCTGCGGCAAAGAGTAAACGTGTCATCATCTTGCATCTATTGGAGGACACGTTTACTCTTTTGGTTCATAATGCGGGCGAAAGGAGACCGACCTATGGAGCACGCCCTGCCGAGCGGTCCGGCCCCCAGCCGCCTTAAAGTCTGGATTGAAGCCTGTCGCCCCTTTTCGTTCACCGCTTCCGTGACGCCCGTGGTGATCGGGTCGGTCCTGGGCGCGCTGGACGGTCCCTTTTCCTGGGGACGTTTTTTTATAGCGCTGTGTGGCGCGCTCTGCATTCATATTGGGACCAATATGGTCAACGACTACTACGACCATCAGAGCGGCGTGGATACGCTGGCATCCCAGAGCGGGAGTCAGGTTCTACCGCGCCAATTGCTCTCCCCCAACGAAATATATTGGGGCGGGATTATCGCCTTTGTCATTGGCAGTGTCTTCGGTCTGGTGCTGGTCTGGCTGTGTGGCTGGCCCATTCTCGCCCTGGGTGTGGCCAGCGTGCTGGCCGGGTATTTTTATACGGCCAGGCCGCTCTCTCTCGCCTATATTGCGCTGGGTGAAGCAACTGTTTTTGTCTTCATGGGCACAGTGATTATTATTGGGGCCTATTATGTCCAGCGTGAGGCGTTTGCCCTGGCTCCGGTGCTGATCTCGCTGCCGGTCGGCTGTCTGGTTGCCGCCATTTTACAGGCCAACAATATCCGGGACATTGAGGCCGATACCTCCCACGGTAAAAATACGCTGGCGACGCTGGTTGGGCGCCGAGCGGCCAACTGGGAACTGGCGGCTTTGATCTATGGCGCGTTTGTCCTGACCGCTCTCCTCGTCTTTTCCGGCTATGCGCCGTGGTCGATTGTGCTGACGTTTTTATCCGTTCGGCTGGCGATTCCGGCGGTGCGGCGCGTGTTTCAAGAAGACGAACTGCTCGGTATAGACGAGCAGACGGCAAAGCTGCACCTCGAATACGGCGCCCTGCTGATTGTCGGTCTCCTGCTCAGCCGCTTTGTGGGTTAGCGACGATCGCTGGATGGTGAATACCTAGGCATACCCGAAGAAGGGCTGTAATCTATTTCTCCGATAGCGATGCAGGAGATGGAGTCCCTGACGAGTTGTGCTTGGTTCCTAGGTCTGGCACTCGTGTTGGGCGTTCCTGATCTTAGCGTTGCGGGAAGGGACGGGCATGGGGGATACTAGGGAGCCAGCGCATGAATTCTGGTTGCAAGGATTGGAGCCTGTTTGCAGGTTCAACGTAGTTGCCCATGAGAGCGAGGCTCAATGATAGGATGCCTGGGGGTAATCGCTATCTTGTGTTTTGGCTTCTTGCTGATGACGGAGCTTGCACGTGATCGAGTGAGAGAAGGCTCAAAGCCGGGCGTAGGCACAAGCGAGGCGAAATCAAGCAAGCCAGACGCAAGCACCAACGAAGCGTGGGCAAGCAAGCGCGTGCATGGCTTCACACCACTTATGCGGGCGGCATATCAGGGCCAAGATGCGGAAGTGCAACGATTGATTAAGCGGAGGCATTATGTGGATAGGCGGACGACTGAGGGAACTACCGCCTTAATGGCGGCTGCGGTTAAAGGCCACACTGAAGCTGTGCGACTACTGGTCGAGGCGGGTGCGGACATGAACATACAGAATAATGGTGGATACACGGCGCTGATGCTGGCCTTAGGTCAATGGAAGATGAGAGCCTTTAGGATTCTTCTGGAGGCGGGCGCAGATGTAGACAAGCAAGAGAAGGAGACAGGAGCCACGGCGTTGCTCCAAGCGGTAGTCTTGGGCAATAGAGAAGCTGTGCGACTTTTGATCGCCGCGGGTGCGGATCAAGGCAAAAAGACATATGACGGCTTCACGGCGGCCATGTTGGCGGCAACCAATGGCAAGACGGAAATACTCAAAATCCTAGAGAGCCACCGACAGTCAGGCGACGTGAAGGGAGACATCCAGCAATGGGCGCAGGATTAGCTGTCTGTGTCGCGTTCGCTGTATTCGTAGCTGGCTGCGCTACGCAGGGAACACAGACGAGTGCAAGCAGGCAAGTGGGCAGCAGTCGGGAAGGCTTTTGTTTAGGCTGGGGAAGCGGAAGCTTCGACTATTCAGGCAAGAGTGTGAAGCGATGTCTTGCGATTGGTAAAGACCCCAATGCCAGCGACGGTGAAGGGAAATCTGTCTTGATGTTTGCAGCCTTCTTAGACC
>WTHD01000439.1 GCA_011523265.1 Candidatus Binatota bacterium | reverse complement strand
GGATATAGCGGGTGTATAATTCATAGCGCTGCAGAATGGCATTGACATACCGGACTGCCCCACCGCGGGGGATACAACTGGAGTTGATATGCTGATAATACTCGGCGTCTTCCAGGAGAGGGAAAACGGACTCAACCGAGTCTTTCCAACAGTACGGGTCGTAGCCCAGGGCATGGGCGAGCCGCTGGGCCACTCTGACTCGACTCGGACCGAGCAGGTAGCCACTCAGGGCCAGGGCAAGACGGTCCTGGGTCCGCCCGTCGGAAAATTGCCGCAGGAGAAACTGGAGATACTTGGTCCCTGCCTCAAGATTGCCGTGCGGGGTGTAAAAATCTTTCACCCCGACCTCACGAGCCGCAACCTCCCTGACTTGCATAAGGCCATACGCGTCGCGCGGACTCCTCCGTTTTGGGTCAAAGCGCGATTCCTCAAAAATAAGCGCAGCAATAAGACGCCAGTCAAAGCCAGCCAGCTCAGCATACTGCGCAATGAGAGGGTCGTATCGCGACAAACGGTTGGAGAATATGGTGGATTCGTTTGAGCGGAGAAACCGCGTGCTGGTGAAGTATTTTTCGTACAATATTTTCCGCAGGCCGGACCGCTTGGCCCAGGCGTGGTACTGATTCACCGCAGCCAAGAGTTCCACTTGCTCCGGTCGGACGGCCCAGCTTATTCGAGCCGACTCCGGGCGAGCGGACGTATCAAGAGAAACGGAACCGGTATGCAGCCCAGGGTGTGGATAAGGCTGGTCTGTATAGGGAATGTCTTGGATATCCGCGGCAAGATATGCCTCAGAGTAGCGCACGCCAGCGGACGCGCCTCCATCTGTGACAATAACCCCGGCTGCAATATCGCCTTTACCCTCAACGAGCCAGTCCGTGAGCGCAACGCCTGGGGGAGGGATCCGGACCTGGAGGGTGACGCCGAACTGCTGCGCAAAGCCGAGCGCCAGTTCGTATTCAAACCCGTGTTCTCCACCCCGATAGAGAAAATAGGACGCTGCATCATGGTGCATGAGCACGGTGAGTACGCCCCGTTTTTGGACATCGGCGACGATTGGACGCGGAATGTGAAGAGCCTGAACGGCAGAAGGAGCAGGTAAGATCGGCGCAGAGGGTGGAGGCCAGAGCACTACGCCGCCGCACACGCTCATCAGGGCCAAGATCAGGATGCTGAAACGAAGGCTATTATGTCGCATACAGACGGCAGGGATATCCTTTGCTTTTTTCGTTATTGTACAGCCCGCTCCTCTGGCGTGTTTGACAGTCTCAGACTTTTTACTTACCGTGCCCGTGTGAACACGCGCGAAAAAATTCTCGACGTTGCCGGACGGCTGTTCGCCACGCAGGGGTATGCCGATACCTCATTGGCACAGGTGGCCCGGTCTGCGGAGGTGAGTAAGGCCCTCATTCTGTGGCATTTCAATAGCAAGAATGACCTCTTTCGGACGGCCTTACAGAACTTCCTGTCCCCGTACGCTATCGACGCGACCGGCTTGCGTGGGCTGAGTGAACGGGAACAATTTGAAAAACTCATTGATGACTATTATACCTTTATCACCGACCACTTACCATCAGTCAAATTTGTCCTTGGTCAAGTCGTCCGTGAGGAAGAGAACGCCAAAGAGGTCATTGACCATGTCAGCGACCTCTACCATGTGTATCAGCAGTTGCTGACTTCTATTCTGAATCAGGGCCGAAAGACGCGCGTATTCCTGCCCGACATTCGGTCGGCGGAAGAGGCAGCCTTGATTATGGCAACCCTGACCGGATTACTGGTCCAGCGGCTCGTTGACGCCAACAGCGGCGTCGATGCACCCCGGTTGCTGGCCCGCTTCAAGGAGATGCTCCGGAGCCGACTCTATATACCCGAGGCGGCTCCTCCTTTGGGCCGCACCGCAGCCTATCGTTCTGCTGATGGAGCGCGCTCATAGCCACATCCGTGAGCACGACACAAGGAGGGCTTATGGTCGAGAAAACGATTGAACTGACAGGTCTGTCTTCAACCAGCATTGAAGACGCGGTCTCTCTTGCCGTCTCCCGGGCGGCCGTCACCGTGAGCGGGATCTACGAGGTCCAGGTCTCAGACATTACCGCAGTGGTCGAAGACGGAGTGATAGCCCGCTGGAAGGTGAAAATAAAAGCAACGTTTCCCATTAAGGACAGCATACACGAATGACACAGACCGAAACCAAGACCGAAGCCAAGATCCGCGAAGTTGCCTCCGGCGTCTACCAGCTGTTTTTGCCGCTCCCGATGCGGCCGAGTATCGTCAATGTCTATCTTGTCAGAGACGATGACGAATGGGCGTTGATCGATACGGGCATGCACACCACAGACAGTATTGCCACGCTCAAGGCCGCTCTCAGTACGGTCGGCTGCCAACCGACGTCTATCCGCAGCCTCATCTCAACCCACCATCACGCCGATCACTTTGGTACCTCACAGACATACCAGGAGTTGACCGGTGCCGAGGTCTACTTGAATGAGCTGGAACTGTCCCGGGTCGAACGGCTGCAAGCGACCGAACGTCACCCCGAAGCGTTTGCATTTTTTCAGCAACACGGCATTCCGTTGGACTCGCCGGAGCAACTGCCGACCCCGGGCAGCTTTTACGGCTCTCGCTATATGCCGGCCAAACCGGATCATTTCATCCGTGATGGCCAGTCCCTCTACGTGGGGAAACGTGAGCTGCGAGTCGTCTGGACGCCCGGTCATACCCAAGGGCACTGCTGCATCTACTTGCCCGAGGATAAGGTCATGATCGTGGGCGATCATCTCCTGCCCAAGATTACCCCCCACGTTGGTGTCTACTATGCGGGACCGGACAATCCGCTCCAGGATTTTCTCGACTCCCAGGAGAAGGTTCAGGACTTTGACGTGGAACTCGTGTTGCCCGCCCATGGTGGCGTGTTTAAGGATCATCGTTACCGTGCCAAGCAGATTATTCAGCATCATCGCTACCGTTTGGATGAGATGTACGACCTCATTCGTGGGAAAGCCTATTCGGCCTATGAAGTCGCGTCCAAGGTCTTTGATTTGAATTCCGGCCTGCCTATCTTTCATGTGTTTGCGGCCACGTTTGAAACCTTGGCTCATCTGCACCTGCTGATGTACGATGGGAAGGTGAAACGAGTCGAAGACGAACCCATCACCCGCTTTATCGCTTGAAGCGGAGGCGCGGGTTCGGTATCCCGGAGCGCATTTCACTCCGAGGGTTTTTCGCATGCGCTACACTGTTTTCGATATTGAGACCCGCATCGACAAGAGTCTGGTGCGGGCCGTCTATTTCCCGCAGGCGGAAGAAGACGGCCTGTCGGACGACGACGCCTACCGCCGGATGCAGCAACGCCTGCGCGAGGAACAGGGCAGTGATTTTTTCCCGTTGTCTTTTCATCTGCCCATTTCCATCGCGGTCGGGCAAGTGAATGAAGAGCGAGTGCTGACCGGAGTCGAGACGATTCATACCGCGGACACCGCTCAATCAGAGGCGGCCGAGGAAGCATTAATACGAGCGTTTTGGGAACGGCTGGAACGCTTCTCCGGGACCCTGGTCAGTTTCAACGGGCGGAATTTCGACCTGCCCGTATTGGAACTGCAAGCGCTCAAGCACGGCTGCCGCATTCCACGCTACTTTAGTGGCAAGGCCCGTTACCGCTTCTCTGACGAAGGCCACTACGATCTGTACGATTTTCTGACCAACTACGGAGTTCATCGTCTGCGGGGCGGCTTTAACGCCCTGGCCAAGCTGATCGGACTGCCGGGGAAAACCGATATTGATGGATCGATGGTCCAGCAGTTGTGGGAGGACGGACGTTTGGACGATATTCATCGCTACTGTCGTACTGATGTCATCCAGACCTATTTTCTTTTTCTGCGGGTCGAGTTGCTGCGCGGACGAATAACCCAGCAGCAGTACGACACGGCTGCCGAACAGTCCGCGTCCTTTCTGGAGGACGAAGCCTAGGGGACCGTGGGAACTTAGCTCTCAGCTCGCTCGTCAATAGATTTTCAGGCTGCCCGTGCAGCGGGAGTATCGGTCGATCACGCAGGGCGCCGGCTACACCATGGACATTGCAAAGGGATGTATTTTTCTCCTGCTCGGCGTAAGCCTCTCCCTGGGGTGTGTCTCGCACACGGAGCGCGTACCGTACCGTCCGCACCTGACACAGCAAGATGAAGGGGTATGGGCTGAGGTGAAGCGGGAGTTTGGCTGGCAGCCGTCGCGCAAAATAAACAGGCCGAAAAAAAGACCGGCGTCGTTCTATACAAGAATGGTCCGCAGCATCACGGGCTGGTTTACGGATAATGAGCGGCCCGTAGGACCGGACATCCACCCGCACCACTGGGAACGGATGCACCAGGAATACGAGCGGGAGCAGAAGAAGTTGGGGCTGTACTAAGGGCGGGGAGAAAGGCTACCGATACGGTCAGAGTTCTGAGAGGGAAAGGAACGCTATGAAAGCACTGGTTGTCGGAGGCACCGGACCGACCGGACCGTTTATTGTAAATGGCCTGATTGAACGGGGCTATGAGGTCACGATTTTTCATCGTGGAACGCACGAAATTCCCGAGATTCCGCCTGAGGTTGAACATATTCACGGTGACCCGCACTTCCGAGAAACCATAGACGCCGCCCTGGCTGGCAGCACGTTCGATCTGGCGGTCGTCACCTACGGACGGATTCGCTTTCTTGCCGAAGCCCTGATCGGCAAGATCGGACGTTTTGTCGGTGTGGGCGGGGTGGCGAGTTACCGGGGGTATATGGACCCCTCGGTGCTCTCTCCCGTTGGGCTCAAAGTGGCGGTTGCCGAGGACGCACCCGTTGTTGAGAGTGAAGCGGAACTCCGCTTTGCCTATCTGATCGCCCAAACCGAACAGGCCGTGCTGGCCTGCCATCCCACTGCGGCCTATTTCCGGTATCCCTACGTCTACGGTCCCTATCAACTCGTGCCACGCGAGTGGTGTGTGATCCGGCGTATTCTTGACAAGCGCCCGCATATGATCGTCGCCGACGGGGGGCTGACGCTTTTTACCCACGGCTATGCCGCCAATCTGGCCCACGCGGTGCTGCTGGCGGTCGACCGGCCCGAGGCATCGGCCGGACAGTTATACAACTGTGGCGATGAGAGTCAGCTCACGATCCATCAGGTGATTGAAGTGATTTCCAGAGCCATGAATTATGAGTGGGACATTATCAGCATGCCCAACGACTTGGCGCGCCCCGCGCGCCCCTACACCCTGCAGGAAACCTCCCACCACCGTGTTGTTGACCTCGCCAAGATCAAAAACCAACTGGGATACACGGACCTCTATCCAGTCGAAGAGGCCATAGAAAAAACGGTCGCATGGTATCTGGCCAACCAGCCCGAACGAGGTGGGGAGATCGAAAAGCGCCTGCAAGACCCGTTTAACTATGAGGCCGAAGACCGCCTCATCGCCGCGTATCGGGACAGCATGCAGCGCTTAGCCGATATTCCCTTTGCAGTCCAAACGGACCGCCCGCACCCGTACGCCCATCCCAAAGAGCCGGGCCAGGAACGGGATCACCGGGAACGCTAGAGCAGTTTTCATTCTGATGTAGCGAGGCGATAGCCAGCGTGGCGGACATAGTGGGCACACTCCGTAGGAGAGAAGGCGGTGAGGGCTGGCCCGACCGCCGCCCACAAGCGGGTCACCGTACGCGGGGCGACCGCCCGCAGGCGCGCTTTGAGTTTCGCAAAGACCTGTTCGATGGGATTGAAGTCCGGGCTGTAGGGGGGCAGGTAGAGCAGTTGCGCGCCAGTCGCCTCGATCGCGTGCCGCACCCCGGCCACTTTATGGCACGCAAGATTGTCCATGATGACAGAGTCGCCCGGCTGGAGGGTGGGGGCGAGGACTTGTTCGATATAGGCCACGAAGCTGGGGCCATCGACCGGACCGTCGAGGACGGCGGGGGCGGTGAGCTGGTGTGATCGCAGGGCGGCAATGACCGTGGTGGTCTTCCAGTGGCCGTGGGGGACTTTCGCGACGAGGCGGGTCCCCCGGCGACTCCGGCCATACCGGCGCGTCAGCTTCGTCTGAAGCGCGGTCTCATCCAGGAAGACAAGCCGATGCCCATTGAACTGGGCGGCCTGCGCCCGCCAGTGCTGCCGAGCCGCCCTGACATCAGGTCGGTCTTGTTCGGCGGCGTGCAGGACTTTTTTTTACTGTCAGGCCAAGGCGCCGCACGGCCCGCCAGACCGTGGTGAGACTGACGGGCACGCCCAAGGCGGCCCGCAACTCGGCCAGCGTCGCGTCGGGCTGCGCGGCGATGAGGGCGGCAAGTTGTGGGAGATATGGCGCTAAGGTCGGCGCCCGATACTGCGTCCGGCGCTTGGGGCCCACTTGGCCGCTCGCCCGGTAGCGCTGCATGAGCCGACGCACCCAGGCCGAACTCACCCGATACTTGTGGGCCACCTCGGCGGTCTGGAGTCCTGCCTCCCGATCCGCCACCACCCGCTCCCGCAGGTCCAGCGAATACGCTTGCATAGGCCCTCCTAGCTGTTGATTCTACCCCGCTTACCACTCTTGCCTCCTACCCGCTACACCAAGGTGGAAACTGCTCTAGAGGAGTCTTGTCGGGGCAGGAGGGTTATCACGTCTTTGTAAACGCCGATGGCAGCGTAATAAAGAAAGCCTACTTCGTCCAGCGCAAGACATCGATACCACAATAAATCAGCACTCCGATGAAGGTCAGAAAAACAACCGAAACGATGATATCCACATGAGAAACCCCGTAGCTGTTATCCTGGAGCAAATGACGATGCTGTGTAGCCGTCCGTCATTCCTGTGAAAACAGGAATCCAGATCCCCAGCCCCCCGACCTCTGGATGCCGGATCAAGTCCGGCATGACGAGAGCCCTCTGCACGAGGGCCTATGTGAAACACCCCAGTTATCCTGTCCTTACGCTGGCATCAGGCCGAAGTCGTACTCCAGTAGCGTAAAGGGTGTTGTGAGGCCATAGCGTTCGGCCAGGGTTGCATCCTCACACTCCTTGAAGTCGGCCACGAGTGAGTCCTTGGTGGCAAAGACCGCGTCAGAGTCCAGATAGGCGTCACCCTTCACGAAGATGTGGGTGGTCAGGGGCCGGTAGCCGTCGGCGGAGAGCATGAAATGCACATGCGCCGGACGCATCCCGTGCCGTCCGGTTGCGTCCAGCATGCGGCCGACCGGGCCATCGGTCGGAATCGAATAGCTCACCGGGGTTTCAGAGATGATCGCATAACCGCCGTCTGCTTCAGTCGTGAATCTCCCGCGCAGATTCCACTCCGGTGCGTCCTGATCCTGAATATCGTACAGCCCGTTGGCCGAGGTCTGCCACACATCAACGGTTGCGCCGGCAATCGGTGCCCCCTCGGCGTCCGTGACCCTTCCCCTCATTAACGTTGGCCGCGCGCCAGCATCTCTGCGGATGACGGATGTGCCGTTCTTCTGTTCCGGTGCGTCCTCGACATAGAACGGACCCAGGACGGTCGATTCGGTCCCAAGACCCGTCTTGGGATGATTGAGCGTATTGACCAGCATGGACACCCCGAGCGTGTCGGACAGCAGGATAAACTCCTGACGTTTATCGTCGCACTTTTTGCCCGTGGCGGTCAGAAACTGGATGCCTTCGAACCATTCGGCCTCCGTGAGTTCAACCTCCTTCACAAAGGCGTGCATATGCTCGATGAGGCTGGTGATGATGCGCTGCATGCGTGGGTCCTGAGTCTTGCTCGCATACTCTTTCACAACCGCTTCGGTGATGTTGTCTGCTGTATAGTCACGCATACTCTTCCCTCCTTTTGAGACAAACCGTTACCAGCCCTGGGGGCCACGGCTCCACTCAGGCATAGCGGAGCGAGGGGGTGTCGCCTAGCCCTTGTTGTATTTTGTTTTTGCCTTTCTCTACCGGGTTCCCAATCCCGGCTGGGGGCTTTATATTTCATCAGGCGGAAGAAGAGATGCGCGTATGACGAAACCACTGGGAACTATATACTTGACGCTACCATTTAGTTTTGCTATACATCCCTTATGGCAA
>WTHD01000044.1 GCA_011523265.1 Candidatus Binatota bacterium | reverse complement strand
GCATGGCGGCCACAATGTTCGGCGACGTCATGGTGCCGTAGGTGTTCTGATGGTGCTCGTTGACACACACGCCCTCGAACCCCAGCTTTTCGGCATACTCAAGCTGGTCCAGATATTGGTTATAGACCGTATGCCCCTTTTCAGGATCGTAGTATTTATTCGAGAGCGTCACCCAGGCCGACTCATGTTTGGTCTTGTCGGCAAAGTCCTCGGGCAGGTCGGGCCACGGCATGAGATGGAAATTGTAAAACTGCATAGGCCGCTCCTGTAGGGACGAGACCGCTAGTCCTGAATCATCCGCTTTTCCGCCCAGCCCTTTTCAAAGGGCGTCCAGAACTCGAACTTGACGCGCAGGGTCTGGATTTTCCACCCGCCATCGACCCGTACATAGTCGTCGCTGTATTTGGCCGCACCCCACACGGCCTTATCCCCGTCTTTCTCGGTCATCGTGCAGGGCTGAAACAGATACCACTGCCCCGTGGCCGTGTCGCCGTCGACTTCAATGATGGGATTCATGACGTTGTGCACCGCAAACGGAATGACCCTGGTCGCCCCGGTGAAGAACTTCCGAATGGCTTCCCGGCCATCGTATTTACCAAACACGTCAACCCCGCCGTCCCACACGCCGTCTTCGGCAAACAGCTCGGCAATCCCGTCCGGGTTGTAGCCGTCGTCACAATGCGCGCAGTATTCGGCCTTGACTTTTTTAATGGCCTCAATGTCTTCCAAAACCTGGAGCCGTTGGACTAACTCGTCAACACTCATGCTGCCCTCCTTATGAAACGCGTCGGTTACCGCGCTCCTCTTGAACCTCTATTCTTGGCCTGCGTTAAACGCGAGACCGGTCTTCTTGATCTCCTCTAACACCCCCGGGCCGGTCTGGTCTATCTGCGCGGCCACGCTGGGTGGAAAAGCGATGTCCTGCATATCGTGCACGCCACCGGTAATGAGCACTTGGAGGCACCCTTCGTCAGCGCCGATATTCGTGAAGCCGCGACACACGCCTGGCGGTACCGAGATCGTGTCAAATTGATTCAGTATAATCTCGTGTTCTCCGTCATCGCCCCACTGGATTTTGAATGTCCCTTTGAGGCAGGTAAAAATCTCGTGCGTCTTGTGATGGGCGTGCAGTCCCGGCCCTTGGTTGGGTGGGCACACGGCCAGCGTCATGGAATAGCCATCGGCTTCGGCAATTGGGGCCGGCCCAAACGGTCCTTCTCCGCCCCTAGAAGAGATAACCGGCAAGAGCTTACGGGCGTAGATGTGGTCCCGGGCTGCCAACGGAATTTTGGCGTTCTGCATAGCCGGAATGGGCTTCAGGTCCTGGAAGCGGGCAATGCGGGCTTCCATGTCTTCGGGGCTCACCGAGATCGTTTTCATGCTGGCCTCCTGTGTGGCTCTACGCTTCAGTATTGAGGAACCGTACGGACGAGTCCCCGTCGTCACCATAGCCAAGCTTGGATTTTTTGCAAAGACATTTTTTTGTCCCAGCGGCAACCGGGAGGGATAGCCTGTCTTGCAGAGAACCGTTAGGCTGGCCTGTACGCAAGAGAGAACGTAAGGGAGGACGAATGCCGTTTATTGTTCTATTCGTAGGATTACTGGTCTGGGCCGGGCCGAGTTGGGCGCAGGATGAGCGTAGCGCCATGACCCGGGAGACCGTATTGGAATGGGTGCGGCAGTATCAAGACGCCCAGCCGGAGTTTACGCCCGGCCAGACGCTGGGGCTAAGCGATATGGACAAGATCCGGCCCTTTGTGCCGCCCGGATATTTTGAGGAGTTCCAGTTTCCGGAGGTGACCTTCGACATCAGCTCCCCCGGTGATTACCCCCCGCGGACAGACTATCTCGAAGCAACCGAGAAATTCACCGGCCAGACCCAGCTCGCCGAGGACGGCGGCCTGCAGAATTATGTTGCCGGCCAACCGTTTCCCGCGGACCAACTGGACCCGGCAGACCCAACCGCGGGCCTCAAGATCGGCTGGAATTTTAATTTCCGCTGGCAGCACTATGGCATCAAGGTCGGCAATTTCGCCACAATCATGATCAAACCGGGGGGGACGCACGGTGCGTTGCCGGGCATACCCGAGGATATGATTCAACCGGGTGGCACGGTTGAGCGCGTGCTCCAGCAGCGCTATCAGCGGGTGTATCACAGCCATCTCGCCATGCTGCCCGAGCAGAACTACACCTTGCCGGTTGATGGGGCCGCGGAGTTTGAGTGGAAAGACATCAACGACTTTACCGACCCGTATGAGATGCGGGGTCTGCGCGTCCTCATCCAGCGTTCCAGCGACCCGCACCAGCCCGATCAGGCCTGGACCTATGTCCCCTCCCTGCGCAAAGTCCGCCGGGTGTCCGCAGAAGAGAAGGCCGATTCTTTCCAGGGCTCGGATACGACCATCGATGACTTCTTCGGCTTCTCCGGGCGGGTACTGGATTACGACTGGGCCTTCCACGGCTGGAAAGACGTGCTGCACATCATGAACTCGCCCCACGCCCATGCGCGCTATTACGGGCCCGCGGGCCGGGCACCGCTCGGGCCGTGGGAGCTGCGCAAGGCCATGGTGGTCGAGCTCAAGCCCAAGCGGGAAAATCATCCCTACAGCAGCAAGCTCCTGTTTATTGACACGCAGACCTATCGGGTCGTCTCCGGTATGGCGTTCAACCAGGAAGGCACCCTGTGGAAGGTGTGGGGCATGCAGCACTCCTGGTCCGAAGACGCCCAACACCTGCCCGAAATGAATATCGGCGCGCATCTCGTGCGGTATCTTGGCGTCACGGTCGTTGACGTGAAAACCGGCCAGGCGTCGTTATTTCCGGCGCTGGATATGGGCTACCCGGAGGTGGAAGTGGAAGAGGTACTGAGCCTGTACGATGTGAACAAGTTGACCGAGGGACGGCGCTAGCAGGGATACGAGGCCGGAACCATGCGGTTGGGTCTGACACTTGTACTTTTTGTTTTCAGCCTATGCCTGGCGTCCGAGGTCTGGGCCGACTCACCCGCGACGGCAAAAACCTGGCGGGTGGTGGGCGAGCTGACCGAGGCGGAGCGCGAGCTGTTCGACCCTCGAACCGATACGCCACGCGACCCGGAGCAGCCGTATATACCCGCCGAGCGTTATCCGTTTCAGCCGCCCTATACCGCAGAGGAGATGGGCTATCGGGCCATGGAGTTCAGCCACTCGCCGCGCTGGTCGTGCAATTTTGTCGATGTGAGTGGGGCGCTGACCGCACACGGCTATCTCATTACGGATAAAATGCACAGCCCGATATTCTATGTTCCAAATGCAAAGGGCATGCAGGGCTTAGAAGGCGAGCTCTACGGAACGAAACCAGGTGAGCCGACACGAAAAATAACTGGTCAAACCTTTTTCCCGCCAGAAGACCTCGGGAACCAGATGTTTATGACCATGTACCGAGCTGGACAAGAGCCACTGACCCGCTGGGCTCTCTTTGTTTATTCACCCGCCTTGCGGCGGGTTCGTCGTCAGCCCCAGCCACGTCGAGGCGATAAATTGGCACAGGGGGCAGAGAGTTTTGACGATATCTTTGGCCGTGATCCGTGGGAGTTTTCCTGGAAGCTCATTGGCGTCGACACGCTACAGAAAACAGTCCGCTTCCCCACGACCCGGTCAACCGTCACCTTAGGAGAGGCAGACGGCACCCTCCACGATGTTCCGACTGATCAGATTAAAATGATGGGCGATGACTACCCATTTTACACCAAAGAGGGGGGTATTGATTGTTGGGTAGTAGAAGCTTCAGTCGAAGAAGAATGGCTGCCCGGATATTATGCGCCAAAGATTATCTATTGGCTGGACAAGCATTATTTTTATCCGTTGCGGATAGAGCAGTACGGCCGGGATGACAATCTCATTTTCGTCGAAACCCGCATCGCGACCTATCGGAATCCCAACATGGGAGACAAAGGCTACGGCCTATTGTTTAACCATTACTGGGATGTCACGCTCGATTACATGCGCTACAGCGTGCATGATACCCACCATCTCAAAGAATGGTCGGCTGAAGACCAGGAAGTTTTCTTTAGTCCTGGGGTGCTCCCCCGCGTGTGGTATTTTGCCCAGCTTAAAAGTCAATCCGAAGTCCTGACCCCGGAGCAGTATTTCCTGCGTCCGACCCTGGACCGGGAGAAGTTTCCTCAGCATCGCAGGATAGAACTCTCGGCCGACATTGAAGAGAAAATCCGCGCCCAGGAGGAAGCCGGACATCTGGTGTTCATCGAGGAAGAGGAGTGAGGCAGACACCGACCCAACCGACTCAATCGACCCAACCGACCCAACAGACTCAACAGACTCAACCGACCCAACCGACTCCTCACATTTACCGTAACGCCACCGTCTTGTCCCGCAGACGCGGCAGCGAAAACCACAGGTCGTTACACATCTCCATCTCCTCTTCGTCGAGGCTCATCTCGACCGCCGGCAGGGATTGTTCGAGTTGTTCGGCTGAGGTCGCGCCGACAATCGGCGAGGTGACTTCGGGCTGGGCGAGCACCCAGGCGACCGCCACTTGAGCCAGGGGTTTATTGCGCGCGGCAAAGAATTCCTTGAGCTGCTCGACCGCGGCAAACTGGGCTTCCTGCCAGTAGCGCCGGCGGTATGTTTCCCCGGCTCTGCCACTCAGGGCAAAACGCGTTTCCGCGGCCGGTTCCGCGCCGGCTCTGTGCTTGCCGGTCAGAAACCCGCCGGCGAGCGGATTGTACGGAATCATGCCGATGTGCTGTTCCCGACACAGGGGAAAGAGTTCGTGCTCGATCTCACGGAACAGCATGTTGTAGCGCGGCTGAACACAGTCGAAGCGCGCCAGGCCGAGCTTGTCGCTCTGCCACAGGGCCAAGGCCAGACGCCAAGCCTGGAAATTTGAGCAGCCGATGTAGCGCACCTTGCCCTGATGAACCAGATCGTCCAGGGCTTGTAAGGTTTCCTCGATCGGCGTTTTCGGATCGGGTGCATGGACTTGATACAGGTCGATATAATCCGTCTGCAAGCGTTTGAGACTCGCCTCAACCGCAGCGCAGATATGCTTGCGCGAGAGGCCCCGGTCGTTCGGCCTGTCACCCATCGCCCCCCAGCACTTGGTGGCCAGGACGATGTCCTCGCGCCGGCCTTTGAGCCATTTGCCGACAATCTCCTCGGTGCGGCCCGCGGTTTCGACGCCGCCGCCGGCCGGATACACGTCCGCGCTATCAAAGAAATCCACCCCGTTCTCGAATGCGGTATCCATAATGGCGAAGCTCTGGGCTTCTTCGCACTGACGCCCGAAGGTCATTGTGCCCAGGCAGATTTCCGAAACGTTCAGGCCGGTTCGTCCCATTCGCTTTGTTTTCATCCTTCCTCCTTTTGAGATGTCTCACCGGCAGGGTATCAGTCTGGGATTTTCCGCGCGACTCGTATATGATCGCATCCGTAGCGTAGCGCAAGGGCTCACAGCGAAAGGAGAGCGGTATGGCACGGCAGGCAAAAACGCAGGGAAAGGTCGTTCCGTTACGGCCACGCAAGAAACCGTCTTCAGTGGCACTATCTCCACAACAGGCAAAGGCACTGCGCAAGCAGGATGCGACCCATCTCGTCCACGGCTTTGTGCCGCTCGGCTTGCAGCAAAACAAGGGGGTACCCGTTTTTGTCAAGGGCCAAGGCATCTATCTCTGGGATACGGAAGGCAAGCAGTATATCGACGGCCTCGCCTCCCTGTGGAATGTGCATATCGGACACGGCCGCAAAGAAATCAACCGCGCCGTGGCCGAGCAGATGAACAAGCTGGCCTTTGCGCCCACGCTGATCGGCCCGACCTCGGTCCCGACCGTCCAGCTCGCGGCCAAGCTGGCCAAGATCGCGCCCAAGGGCCTGAGTCGGGTGATTCTGACCTCGGGCGGCTCGGAGTCGAACGAATCGATGATTCGTCTGGTCCGCGCCTATTGGAAGGCCAAAGGGAAGCCCAAGAAGACGAAGTTCGTCACCCTGGAACAGGGCTATCACGGCACCTCGAGCGGTGCCGCGTCACTGACCGGTATTCCGCTTTTTAATGATCAGGTTGATCCCGGCCTGCCGGGTGTCATCCATATGCCCCGCCCGTATACTTATCGCGAGAACAACGGTGCGGAGGCGCTCGAAAAAATCATCCGGCGTGAAGGCGCGGGAACGATTGGAGCCTTTGTGGCCGAGCCGATTCAGGGTGTTGGCGGCGTGATTGTTCCGCCCGACGGCTGGTGGCCCAAGATTCGGGAGATTTGCTCGCGCCATAATATCCTCATGGTGTGTGACGAAGTCATTACCGGCTTTGGCCGCACCGGCACCATGTTTGCCTCGACCGGCTTTGGCGTTGTGCCGGATATCCTGGTTTCGGCCAAAGGCGTTACCAGCGGTTATCTGCCGCTTGGCGTGGTCCTGTTCAAAGAGGAAATCTTCCAGACCTTTTTGGAGACGGGCGATGATTACGCCTTCTGGCACGGCTATACCTATACCGGCCATCCGACCGTCTGCGCCGCGGCCCTGGCCAATCTCGAAATCATCGAAAAGGAGAAACTCGTCCAGAACGCCCGCACCCAGGGCCGCTATTTGCAAAAACGCCTGGCCGCCCTGCACGAGCTGCCCATCGTGGGTGACACGCGCGGCAAGGGTCTGATCGCCGCGGTCGAGCTGGTCAGAGACAAGGCCACCAAGGAAATGTTCCCGGCCGAGCTGCGCATTGCGCAACAGGTCTGGGAAAAAGCCCTGGATAACGGCTTGATTACCCGCGTGGCCGGCGCGAACAGCATTGCGCTCTGCCCCCCCTTAATCATCACCCGAGAGCAGATTGACGAGATGGTGGATACGCTTGGCAGGGCGATTCGAGAAGTGGCGCAGGAGCTTGACGGCGAGTGGCAGCGAGCCAGCGGGAAGTAGCGGACGAGAGGTGGCTGCGCGTCGGCCTGGTGCTCTGGCGGTCGGCGCGAACGCTTCTTCTAAAGGCCGCAGTAGAGACGGACGTGGCGACGAAGGCTGACCTTCAAGAACTTAAGGCCGATATGTACAAGGCAATGGTGAGTCAAACCGTTATTCTGCTGGGGTTTGTCTTTACCATGCTCAAGTTCATGTAGCTGAAACTACGCGCTCGTCATGCCGGACGTGATCCGGCATCCAGAAGTCGAGGGCCGGGGAGCTGGATTCCTGCTTGCGCAGGAATGACGACCCGCTACACAGCATCGTGATTTGCTCCAGCCGTCTTGTGTTTCTCATCGCATGCTTGCTCACGAGCCTGCCGGCCCGGCTCTGGGCGGAAGCTACACCTGCCCGGCCCGGCGTGATTGTCCTTGAGGGCAACGAGCTGCCCTTCCTGCACCAACACACCCCCTCGCACATTCAACTCTTCGCCTTTCGTTCCGCGGCACTGACACTCATCCCCTTCCAGGTTGACGCACGCGACCGACGCGGCCGGTGGGTCATCAAGGCCGGCCCACGTCCCAGCCAAGACGACCAGCCAGGGCGATTTGACCCAAACGATGCGATTGTTTTTTTGAGACGGGATATGGGGAAACGCGCCACCCCGGCAACGTTTCCAGCGGGAAGGTGGCATGAGGTTCGCCTTGGCTCTGACGAAACCCCACTTGGCTTTGTCTATATTCGGGTGGGAGTGCAATCGGCTCAGCCTACCCGGCCCGGCCTCGTTCGCTACGACCCACAAAAGGATCATGTCTATGCCGAAGGCTATAGCGTGGCTTTTGATACGCCGCTGCCCAGCCACCTCGCTTTTGTGGACTCACCGGGCGATCTGGGTCAGAACCTCATCTCGCATATTGGCGTTGATGCCGAGGTCAATTTTCTGGGCGGGCTGCTGAATATCCGGCGGACCGACAAGGACCTGCACGCCCGGCTATACGGCCATACCCAGGGTCCGATCCGGGTGATTCGCCGCGCGCGCTATTGGTTTCCCCTACCCTTTGGCCTCCGCGCGAGGGGACGGATTGACCTCATCTTTTATCCGGACTTTGTCGAGGGCACGGCCCTGGTCAAGCTCAAGATTCCGCCGCGTTTTATTTTGGCCGATGGCGCGGTCAGCACCT
>WTHD01000328.1 GCA_011523265.1 Candidatus Binatota bacterium | reverse complement strand
GGCAATACGCACGGCGTCAGCTCGACTTTTCGGAAACGGGTCAAGCGTTGGGTCGAACACCCCAGATTCGTCGAACGGCGGGACGTGGCTGTTGTCCGTGTCTTGGTAGTGAACCAGATGACGAACGGCGGCAGCGGGCGTCATCGCAGCCAGATGGGCAACTTCTGGGGATGGGCCGCCGAAACCGGCCCGCTCCAAGAGATGGGCGGCCCGGTCGGGGCTCCATTCTTGGGCGGTTATGGGCGTGAGGTCGCCCGTCCATGAGGGTGGTCCGGCTCGAAGATTCTGCTTCTGGGGACGAGCCTCCTCGGCGAAAAGAAGGGGGATCAGAAGGACGAGAAAGATACAGGTCCCAGTCCCTATCCTACTGACGAGCCGACTCAGGCTCCGGTTCCAAGTCCATTGCATTGGCTGACCTCTCCTACCCCAGATATATACTCGCTGATCCGGCTACAGCACAAGATACCAAGAAAACTCTCCGATTTAGCGTTCTCGTGCTTCGCTGCTCCCTTGCCTTGATGGGCGAGAGAATATATCCGCTTAGCCAAGCACCAGAGTATCATTTTGCAATAGGTGACAAAGACGTGGAGGGATTTTTGTATGGCATATAACCTGTTTGATTCTTTACAAACCTTTACCACCGCGGCTGGAAAAACTGGCCAATTTTATGCCCTGCCCCAACTCGAAAAAGCGGGCATCGGACCAGTTTCTCGGCTTCCGGTCAGTATCCGTATCGTGCTGGAGTCGGTCTTACGCAACTATGACGGCCAGAAGATTACTGAAGAGGATGTTCGGACCCTCGCCAATTGGAGACCGACGGAAACCCGCACGGCGGAAATTCCCTTTGTAGTGGCACGAATTATCCTGCAAGACTTTACCGGCGTTCCTCTGCTGGTCGACTTGGCCGCCATGCGTTCAGCCGTAGCTAGGCTGGGCAAGGATCCCAAGCTGATCGAACCTCTGGTGCCCGTGGACCTCGTGGTCGATCACTCCATTCAGGTCGATCACTCAGGGGTGGGGAATGCTTTACAACGGAATATGGAGATCGAATTCGAGCGCAATCAGCCCCGGTATCAATTTCTGAAATGGGGTATGCAGGCGTTCGATAGTTTTCAGGTCGTGCCGCCGGGTATCGGTATTGTCCATCAGGTCAACCTGGAATACCTGGCCAAAGGCGTTCTTGAGAGAGATGGCATCTATTATCCGGATACCCTAGTCGGCACGGATTCGCATACCACCATGATTAACGGCCTTGGGGTGGTCGCCTGGGGTGTTGGGGGGATTGAGGCAGAGGCCGGCATGCTAGGGCAACCAGTGTACTTTCTCACCCCGGATGTCGTTGGTGTGCATATGACCGGCCGCCTGCGTGAGGGGGTCACCGCGACGGACCTCGTGCTGCACTGTACCGAGATGCTCCGCGCCGCCAAGGTCGTAGGAAAATTCGTGGAATATTTTGGCGAAGGTGCGGCCTCCCTGCCCCTGACCGACCGAGCAACGATTGCCAATATGGCACCGGAGTATGGCGCAACTATGGGCTTTTTCCCGATTGATGAGGAAACCTGCAAATACCTGACAGCCACGGGTCGAACCGAGGAACAGGTTGAGGCGTTCCGGAGCTATTTCCAGGCTCAGCAGATGTTTGGCATTCCGCGCCAGGGTGAGGTGGACTACAGCCAAGTACTTGAACTCGACTTGGCCGCTGTGCAGCCCGGTCTGGCTGGTCCACGTCGTCCGCAGGACCGGATTGATCTCCCGGATATGAAGGAGACATTCCAGGGACTCCTGACAACGTCGCTCAACGAGGGTGGTTTTCAGTCCGACCAAGCGACGCTTGACCAGCGCCATGCCATACCGAAAGACGGCCCTTCGAACTTCGGTGCTATTGGCCATGGGGATGTGCTCATTGCCGCGATTACTTCGTGTACAAACACCTCAAACCCGAGTGTGATGTTGGCAGCCGGGCTCGTGGCCAAGAAGGCGGTCGAGCGCGGCATGACGGTCAAACCCACGGTCAAAACGTCTCTGGGTCCTGGTTCACGGGTCGTAACGGAATATCTGGAGAAAACCGGATTACAACAATATCTCAACCAAGTCGGTTTTCAGACCGTGGGCTATGGCTGTACTACCTGTATCGGGAATTCCGGCCCCCTCGACTCGGATATTGAACAGACGGTGATACAGCATAATCTTGTGGCTGCCAGCGTCTTGAGCGGCAACCGCAACTTCGAGGCGCGCGTCCATCAAAATATTCGAGCGAATTTTCTGATGAGTCCACCGCTTGTCGTGGCGTTTGCCCTGGCGGGTCGGGTTGATATTGACCTGACCAGCGAGCCAGTGGGCCAAGACAAAGACGGCACCGACGTCTATTTGCGCGACCTGTGGCCGAACGGGAGTGAAATTCAAGACCTGCTGGCGTCCGCCATGGACTCAGACACCTACCGCCGGTTGTATACCGACTTTGAAGAGCAAAATCCGCTCTGGAATGACATTTCCAGTTCGACCGGTGCGGTCTACGAGTGGAACGCGGAATCGACCTATATTCAGGAGCCACCCTTCTTTGATGCCTTCGACCTCCAGGCTGGGACGATTCAAGACATTACCGGCGCCCGCCCGCTGGCCGTGCTGGGCGATTCCGTCACCACCGACCATATCAGTCCTGCGGGGGCGATTAAGCCGGACGCGCCAGCCGGACGGTATCTCCAGGAGCATGGAGTTATGGTCAAAGACTTCAATAGTTATGGCTCGCGGCGCGGTAATGATCGCATCATGACCCGGGGCACGTTTGCCAACGTGCGGATTAAAAACTTGATGGTGCCCGGAATTGAAGGTGGGGTCACGCAGTATCATGCGGCTCATGGGAAGGGTGGCGAGCAGATGGCGATCTACGATGCGGCCATGCAATATCAGGCCGACGGCACCCCACTGGTCGTGTTGGCCGGGCAGGAGTACGGCACGGGAAGTTCGCGTGACTGGGCCGCCAAAGGGACGCGGCTGCTTGGGGTGAAAGCGGTCATCGCTCAAAGCTTCGAGCGGATTCACCGCAGCAATCTGGTCTTTATGGGCGTGGTGCCCTGTCAGTTCAAAGAGGGTACCAGCGTGCAAACGCTGAGCCTTGACGGGACTGAGCGGTTTGATCTCATCGGCCTCAACGCTGACCTCAAACCGCTCCAGGACGTGACCTTGGTCGTCCGCCGTGCCAATGGACAGTCAACAGATGTCCAGGTTACTGTTCGTATTGATACGCCCATTGAGGTCGAATACTACCGGCATGGGGGCATTTTGCCCTACGTGTTACGGCAGTTGGTTGCCTGATGCTACGGGGCAATTCAAGAATTGCCCCTCTCTGACCACCCCCTCATAGAGTACTCTTATCGAGTGCTGGCTGCGGGCACTTTTACCCTTGCAAAGTGCCTATTTGCTTCCTATGATCCGGCCAGACATGGTCTTACGAATCTTCTCTTTTCTTCTGAGCTTCCTCCTCGTTTGCCTCGCATTCCCGCCAAAGGGCCAGCCCACGACTGATCTGATGGATCAGTATCTTTCTTTATCAGGTACGTTTTCTTTTGTACGCCGAGCTCCAGAGGGGACGGAATCACACAAGATCGTCCTGAGCGTCTTTGAGGACTTTCTGTGTCCACATTGCTATGACGTCTTCTCCAACCTCATCCCGGCACTCAAGCAAAAATATCCAAATCAGCTCGCTGTCCGCTTTCACGCGGTCCCGATTGTCCATGCGTCCTCTCAAATGCCGGCCCGGGCTTATGCCATCTCTCACGAGTTGGGGCTGAGTGAAGAGATGCAGTACGCGCTGTTTCACGCACGCTTTGAGGAAGATATTGATACGGGTAGCCGAGCCGGCATCGCCCATGTCGCCCACCGCCTCGGCCTCGATCCCGAATTGCTCCTGAGCCAGCTCGATGCAGACGGGGGGAAGGCTGAGCTTGAAGCAACCATTGCCCTGGGGAATAGCTATTATATTGAGGGGGTTCCGACCCTGATCATCGACGGTTGGATACGGGTGCAGGATCTCTCTCCTCAGAACATTGAAACGATTATTGACGAGCTACTTGAGCGTAAACGGGGGAAACCGTGAGTCCAAAGGAGAGCTGACTTTTCCTCTCTGACAAGACAATCGTATATTCGTCGGCACTTGCTAGGACCACAGGACAAGGCAAAAAGGGGGTGGCATGGGCACTGAAGAGCGCGGCTATTTATATACACTGGGGGAGCAGATTATTGCGCGACGCAGGCTTGTTTTGCTGCTCGTTACCGTCGCCACCCTGATTTTTGCCTCGTTTGCCGTCCAGCTCGACCTCGTCACACGGTTCGACGAACAACTGCCAGAGAACCACCCTTTCATTCAGGTCCATAAAACCTACGCGCCGACCTTTGGTGGGGCCAACACCATCATGCTGATGTTGGAGGTCGAGGAAGGCACCATCTTCAATCAGGCCACCTTGACCAAGATTTTCAATATGACCCAGGCGTTGGAGCGGGTGTATGGCGTGAATAATGAATTGGTCAACTCCATCGCCCACCGAACCAACCGCCGCGTGATCATGAAAAGTGGTGGGATGCAGGAAGTCGAGCCGGTCATGGAACGGGCACCCGAGACCGAGGCAGAAGTCGAGCGCGTACGTCGGATCGTGCACTCCTCGCGGAATTTATACGGTGTACTGGTTTCGCTAGACGAAAAGGCCGCCCTGCTCAACGCCACCTTTATCGAGCAGCGGCTCGATTATCGACGATTGTTTGAGGAAGTCCGGCGCTCTGTCGTTGAACCATACGAGGATGACAACACGCGGATTTATCTGGCCGGTCAGCCAGCCCTGTACGGCTGGGTGTATTTCTACGCCAAGCAGGTCTACGTCATTTTTCTGGCAACGACGGTGCTGCTGTGGTTGCTGCTGTACGGGTATTTTCATGATGTCCGCGGGGCGCTGCGGCCCACTCTGACCGGTGTCATCTCGGCCATTTGGGGGCTGGGATTTATCAAGATGATCGGCTTCAGCCTCGACCCCCTCACCCTCGTCATTCCCTTCTTTATCACCGCCCGAGCGGTCAGCCACTCCGTCCAGATGCACGAACGCTATTATGAGGAGTATCGCAAGGCGAATGGGCAAAAAGAGCCGGCCATTATTGCCTCGTTTGCCGAGCTTTTCGTGCCCACCCTGTCGGGTATCCTGACCGATGCCCTGGGTCTGCTGGTGATCTTGTTCGTGCCCATTGTGCTCTTGCAAAAGCTCGCCATTAGTGCGGCGGTGTGGATTCTCGCCATTACCGTGAGCGAGCTCTTGCTGAACCCGATCGTCTACCACTACCTGCGTGAACCCGACATCCGAGTCGTTGAACGGCGCGAGAACGGGCTCTTCAAGCGCATTGTCTCGACCGCAGCGAATTTTCTCGTCTCTTCCGCGGGCAAAGGGCTGACGCTCGCCAGTTGGACACTTGTTTTGGTCATAAGCGTCTACTTCTGGCAAAATCTGGTGATTGGCGATCCGACTGCGGCCACCCCACTCCTGTACCGCGACTCTCCGCATAATACCGCCCACGCCCGCATTCAAGACACCTTTGGTGGGGTTGAGCAGCTTATGGTTGTGGTTGAGCGTAAAGAGCCGGAGAAAGAAGAGACCGAAGACGTGAGCAAAAGCCAGAGTGTGCTCGACCGATTTCGTCAGCAAAGCGAGGAGCCTTCATTGGCAACTCCTGAGGTCTTGCCCTGGATCGAACAATTTCAGCGTGCGCTCGAACGCGACCCAGCGGTAGGGTTGAGCTTCTCATTTGTGGATATTTTGTCGGTCGTAAACGGAGCCATTCATGAACAAGAGCCCAAATGGGAGGTCCTTCCCCGACGCAGGAGTGAAGTCCGGCTCCTGCTCGCCTCCTACTTCTTCGGCACCTCGTTTCAGGAGAGCGCGCAGGTCATTGATCACCAGTATCGCTCTGCACCCATCCGCTTCTTTCTGACCGACCATCAGGGGGAAACCATTCGACGGGTGATTCAGCGGGCTCGCGACTATATCGATGCCCATCCCAGTGACGTCGCCCAGTTCCGGCTCGCCGGCGGCCCTATTGGCGTACTGGCCGCTGCCAACGAAGAGCTGTTTCGGAATGATATTCTAGTCAATATTCTTGGTTTTGGCACGATCTTCCTTGTCCTCATTATTACCTACCGCTCGGTCATGGCCGGGGTGTATATGATTATCCCGCTGCTCGTCGCGAACGCCGTGATTAACGCATATATGGGGGCCCGCGATATTGGCATTAATATCCATACCCTCCCAGTGGTGACGGTCGGCGTCGGATTTGGCATCGACTATGCCCTGTATGTTGTGAGTCGTATTATCGAAGAGCATCGGCTGGGCAGCGGGCTGGATGACGCGGTGAGGACGGCACTCGCAACGTCCGGGAAAGCGGTGACCTTTACCGCGCTGACCATGATCCTCGGTACGCTGTTCTGGACCATGTCCAGCCTCCGCTTTAGTGCAGAGATGGGGCTGCTGCTCGCCCTCTGGATGGGGGTAAGTTTCTTGGCGACCATGACGCTTTTACCCGTTCTGGTTGCGCTCTTCAAACCGCGCTTTGTCACGGCACAAGCAGCCGGAGCCGCATCTTAACCGCTTTGTCCTTGGAGCACTTGAGGAGAAGAACCGAAGGAGAATATTTCCCCGGTCCTGCCGCCCCTCCCAGAGGAGGGGGAAAAAGCCTCTTCTGAAACTATTGACAAATATGCCCTCTAATAAAGATAAAGCCATTATAGAAAGGATACGATTATGAGTCGTGCCCCTCCGCACTGACCAAACCGCCGCTCGCATATATCTCGTAGGAATATTATAAAAAGGAGAGGATTTTATGAGAACCTATTGGTGGGCCAGAATTGCCTGCGCACTGACGCTCGTAGGCGCGATGAGTCTGTCAGCCCCGAGTTGGGTGGCTGCCGATGTCAACCCAGGGGACACCATTACCAAGGACAACATGGCTGAGGCAGGTGAACTCCTTATCCCGGGCATACAGTGGTTTGTCGAAAACGGCATGCCCATTAAGGTCATTGAGTATAAGAAAGTCAATCTGCCTAAACTCTACGCCGAAGCGACCGAGAAATACTCAGGCCAAGTCCAAATCTCGGCCGACGGCCGGGAAATGTTAAACTACGTAGCCGGTCTCCCATTCCCAAACATTGATCCCAACGATCCCCTGGCTGGGGCGAAGATCATGTGGAACCAGGAGCAGAAGCCTTCTTATGTGGACAACGTGGGGACCGAATGGATCATGGAACTCGTCAATAACCGGGGCGAGATGGAACGTATGTACGGCTCCCAGTTCTGGCGTCGGATGATGTGGACCGGTCGTCTGTACACCGACCCCAAACCGATTGTCCCGAACAACCCGCCAATGCGGTATACGGAGCAGTTTGGTCCGCTTTTTATTCCCAACGACCTGAAGGGCGCTGGCGTGCTCAATACGCGCTATCTGCCGACGAACATTCCGGATGACTCCTATATGTATCTGCCTGAGCTGCGTCGTGTGCGTCGTATCAGCGTCGCAAACCGCTCGGATGCCTTCTGGGGCACGGACATGGATCTCGACTCCCTGTGGGGCATGAATTCCAAGCATGCCTACTGGAAGTGGCGCCTCTTGGCCGAAAAGCAAATTCTGGCTCCGGTCCATATGGGGCAATACGGCACCAGAGATGTCTGGTGTGCACAGCCGGACGGCAGAAGCGGCGTGATCGCGGGTATGCCGTGCAATATCAACTGGGAAAAGCGCAACGTCTACGTTGTTGAAGGACTCCCGGTTGCCTACAGCCAGTATGCCTATTCCAAGCGTATCATGTATGTCGACAAAGACTTCTGGGCTCAGAATTTCTCGGAAATGTACGACAACGGTGGTGAGCTGTGGAAACTCTGGTTTAATATGTTTGAGTATGGCCCCCTGCCGTACGAAGGCTATCCGGTAAAACCGATCCGTGGTGCCAAATACAATTACACGGATGACTGGGCCTTCACTCCGCATGGGATGCAGATGGACCTCCAGCTTGCCCACTTCAGCAAGTGGGATGCGCCATCC
>WTHD01000141.1 GCA_011523265.1 Candidatus Binatota bacterium | reverse complement strand
TAGCGGTGGTGGCACGGTTGGTCTGGGCGCTGCTGGACGGGTAGGGCGAGCGCGGGCGACTTTACGCCTGGGCGGTGCCTTTGCCGTCTGGTTGGTATGCGAAAAAAGGATCTGGGAGTAAGCTTCTCCTTCAGCCCCGTTTTCGCGCACAAAGACAATGGCTACCCGGTCAGTGCGTTGTTCTACGCTAAAAGGCGGAATCTTGGACTCTTTGAGGTCCAGGACAAGCCGGAGATAGTCCGGATGCGTCCCGAGGCGAACCTGGGCAAGGAGTTCGTCATCCGCCTGGTACACGGCCGTTGGTGTGCCCCGGCGCGGGCCGCGTACGTCAATGACCAAACGGGAGGGAGACGAGAGGGCAAACGAATTGACGGCGTCCGGTGGACGCGAGAACTGAAAGAGGACGGAGCGCCGATTTCCTTGTACCGAGAGCTGGACTTTCTGCAGACTCAGCGAATCGGACTGGGCATAGGCTGGAACTCCCCCTATACCGAGCCAGACGAATATCGCACTGACAAAGATCCACGCCTTACGCACGGTTGTTCTCTCCTGCCTGGTTTTAATCTACTACAGCCGGCTCTTTTTCAACAACTCGCCCAGCCCGGAGAAGCACGTCAGCGTCACGGGTGAGGTAATAGCAGGCGACTGTACACAGGACACACAGCAGGCCCGCACTGTAGAACATACTGCTCAAATTATAATAATCGACTACAATACCAAAAATCGGCGGAGCAACGGTCATCCCAAAGCTATGGACCGTCAGGAGGGTGCTCATCACCGTTCCCATACTCGAACCCGGCGTATGCTCCATGGCCAGTGCCATATGGGCGGGATAGGCCAGCCCAAATCCCGCGCCGACCAGGGCATTCAGGACGAGTAAATGCCAGAACGTTGAGGTCAGGGGAAAGCCGGCCAGGGAAACAGCGCTGATCAGGCTGTCGATACCGATGAGAACCGCCTTATTCATACGATCGGACAGCCGTCCGCACGGGGACTGCAGGACGGTACTGATCAAGACGTTTAGGGAAATCAGCGCCCCTACCTGCGAGGTGGTCAGCGGTAGCAGAGAGGCCGACAGCAGGGGTACGAAGACCCAAATGAGAGTGCTGGACAAGGCATATACCACCCGAAAAAGGGCAACGCCAAGAATGGGCCGTGCGGATAAAACCGTGTGCCAGGAGGCGATCTCCTTTTTTTCTGCGGCGTGCTGTTTTTGGACTTCGGGTAAGAAGAAGAGCAGCAAGAGTAAAGACAACAGGCTCAGGAGACCCAGGAGAATAAAGCTGGCCTGCATATTAAACAGGTCTTTGATCACCCCACCCAAGATCGGCCCTCCGGCCACGCCGCCCAGAAAAGCCGTATTGACATAGCCGGCATACGCTCCCTCCTTTCCTTTCGGGGTCAGGTCGCCCACATACGCCATGGAAACCGGCTGGACCATGGCGGTGGCTACCCCTTGGAGAGCCATGATCACGATGAGCGTCAACAGACTGCCCGCGAGCAGGTAGGCAACCGAGCTGAGAGCGTAGCCGAACAGCCCCCAGAGTAAAAACGCCTTGCGGCCATGGCGGTCCGAGGCCCGACCGATGAGGGGGAGCAGAAAAGTGCGAGACGCCGAGTGGGCTCCAAACAGAATGCCGACAGCCACGCCGCTCGCTCCGAACTCCTGGGCGTAGATGGGGATAAAGGGAATTACCACCCCGTTGCCTAGCATGGTGGCAAACAGTGCCGCCGACAAAACGAAAAGCGGCCCGCTCATATTGCCCTCTGAGCTATCAGCCGCTTGTGGGAAAAGATCGGTCGCTCCCCAAGAAGCTCAACGCTCCCGACCGGAAAATCGAATCTCTGACTAGTGTGGACCAAGTGTCGCTTACTCTGCCCGCACCGAGGGCCACTGATCCGCCCAGGGCTTGGCCTGCTCAAGCTGTGAGGCGAGGCGAAACAGGATGTCTTCCCGGCCATAGGCAGCCACGAGCTGAACGCCGATGGGCAGTCCCGCGCTGTTCCAGTGGAGCGGCAGCGAGATGGCCGGCTGGCCGGTGACATTAAACGGCACGGTAAACGGCATGAGGGTGGCCGAACGCCGCGCCCCTCCAAGCGGATTCTCCGCTGTGGAGACAAACTCTCCCAACCGGGGCGGGGGCTCGGCGATAGTTGGGGTGACGAGGATGTCAAAACCGGTGGAGCCGTCTTCGGGCTGCCACCAGTGGGCGAGCCGGCGCGTATCGGCCTGGAGCCACTCAATGGCTTCGATATAGCGCGTCGCGGTACGGGCCCGACCGACCTCAACCATGGCCCAGGTGTGAATCTCCACATCATCCTGGGTGACGGCTTTGCCCGTCTGTTTGCCTAAGGTGTTGATATGAGAGGCGATGGCGCTCGTCAAAATCGCCCACACGTGCCGGCGGCGTTCTTGCTCATCGTTGAGCGCACTGGGGGAGGAGTCCTCAACCGTATGACCGAGTGAACTCAGAAGGTGGGCCGTGGTCTGGACGGCTGCGACACAGTCCGGGTGCAGAGGAGTTGCCTGCCCAGGGAAATCCGCCAGGACACCAATCCGCAATACCCCCGGATCAGTACCGACCTCTTCAAGAAAAGGACGCGCCGGTGGAGTGGCAAAATACGGATCGCCCGGCATGGGACCGGCAATGGCATCAAGAATCGCGGCCGTATCGCGGACACTCCGCGTCACAACGTGTTCGTTGACCAGACCCTGCCAGACCTCGCCGTATTCCGGTCCAAGGGAGACGCGCGAACGGGTGGACTTGAGCCCGACCAGACCGCACTCGCTGGCCGGCACCCGAGTCGAACCCCCACCGTCGTTGGCATGGGCTGCCGGGACCATGCCCGAGGCCACGGCTGCGCCAGCCCCACCGCTGGAGCCGCCGGTGGAATGGTCTGTATTCCAGGGATTCCGACTTGGGCCGTAGGCGTCCGGTTCGGTCGTCGGCATGGTCGCAAACTCGGGGGTATTGGTCTTGCCCAGGAAGATGAAGCCCGCGGCTTTGAGTTTGGCGGCCATATAAGTGTCTTCTTTTGCGGTCCAGCCAAGCTCTTTCAGAAAACGGCTGCCTTGATGATAGGGGTCGCCGGCGGAATGACAGCCAAAGTCCTTGAGGAGAAAGGGGACGCCGGTGAACGGCCCGTCGGGCAACTGGGACGATTTTGCCTGGTCGCGCGCTTTCTCAAACAGCGGCGTGATCACGGCGTTGAGCTGTGGGTTGACGTGCTCAATGCGGGCAATGGCGGCGTCTACCAGTTCGAGTGGCGTGGCTTGTCCTGTACGGACGAGGTCGGCCTGCGCCAATACGTCGAGGTGGGCGAGTTGGTCAGCCATAATATATCCCTCCAGTGCGGATATCTCCTCCTAACAAAGGCAAAGACAAATGAGAAGGGAGACCCGCGCCAAACCAGGCTTCCCCTTTACTGGCGTTGACGGTCTCATCTTGTCCCAACCCTCCCTGGGGCATTCCCTATCTTTATGTCGTCTTGACTGGTATGCAGTGCTGACGGGAAGGAGGGGCACTATGCGTACGGACATTACCCCACCAGCAATGCGGAATATCAGAGAACGCTTTCACTACTCTCCGGGCGTAAGGGCCGGGAACTTCTTGTATATCGCCGGACAGGTCGGCCGGGATGAGAACTTGCAGGTTGTAGCGGATAAGGAAGCGCAGTTTGTACAGGCGTTTGAAAACGTCAAAAAAGTGCTGACTGAAGCCGGAGCGACGTTTGACGATGTCGTGGAGATGGTCACCTACCATACCGACCTGCGCGACCTGCAACTCTTTATTGACGTCAAGGATCGCTACATTACGAATCTTGATCGACTCCCGACCTGGACGGGAATCGGCACCCCCGCGCTGGCGATGCCTGGGCTCTTGGTCGAGATTAAATGCACTGCGTACCTGGAGTAATATCACTCCTCCATTGCAGAAAGTAGGGTACATGCCGCAAGCCGAACGAGTGGGACAAGAACAGCCCACATACGGGTGGGTCATCGTCTTTGCCGGACTTGTCATCAGCCTGTGCATGTACGGTGTCATCGAGTCTTTTGCCATTATGTTCAAGCCTATTGCCCAGCAGTTTGCCTGGGATCGGGGCACGGTTTCGGTTGCGTCGATGATTAGCTGGATCAGTTTTGGCATCTCCAGCCTGATCTGTGGCCGCCTGAGCGATCGTTTTGGTTCCAAGTGGGTGATTATTACTGGGGGTTTGTTCTTTGTGGCCGGTACGTTTTTGATGAGCCAGGTGCAATCCCTGTGGCAACTCTACGTGTATTTTGGGGTGGTGTTGGCGATCGGCCGCTCGGCCACAGGTGTCCCGATGGTAGCCCTGGTGACAAAGTGGTTCGTGAGGCGCCAGGGGTTGGCGCTGGCCATTGCTCAGTCGCAGAATGTAGGCTCGGCGGTGTTTGCCCCGCTGGCCGTCTTCCTGCTCGCCCATAATGACTGGCGCTGGTCGTATATCTGGCTCGGAGTGATTACTCTCATAGTGCTGCCCCTCTCCATGCTCATGCGGGATAAGCAGGTCGCATCGACTGAGGCTCAGAAGTCAGGCCCAGCACTCAAGCACGATCCAGCATATGTCTCAACTCCTGGCATGACGCTGAGTGAAGCCATGCGGACGCGCGCCTTTTGGACGCTCAATCTTATGGTGCTAGGCTGCTGCATGTGTCACTCGTGCATCTTGTTGCACGGGTTCAATCATATGACGGACGTGGGCGTGTTGGAATCGGTTGCCGCTCGGGTCGTCATGCTGATGGCGGTGTTTGGCATGATCGGAAAGATCATCAATGGTCTGTTGGCCGACCGGATTGGCGCGAAGTGGGCCATTGCACTCTTTCTTGGTCTCCAGGCGGTGATGATCCCGTTTTTTATCGAAGCCCGCCAAGCGCCCTCTTTCTACTCGTGGGCCATCCTGTTCGGACTGGGTTTTGGTGGGCCCATGCCGGTCTATGCCATGCTTTTCCGGGAGTATTTCGGTACGCGGGCCATTGGGACCATCTTAGGTGCGTTCTTTATGGTTGCGTCCATCGGTATGGGATCGGGCGGCATGATGGGTGGCTTCTTGCATAGCGAGTTTGGGGATTATGTCGTGCCGTTTCTGACGAGCACGAGTACCGGGATAATGGCTGCCATTCTCGCCCTCACCTTACCTTCTCCGAAACGGGAAACTCGAATGCCAGTACCGCAAGTCGCCCTGCAGACAGGCTAGCGGAGCGCACCCAAAATGAAGCTTGACCGCTATCGTAGAAAAGCAGTAAGGCAGAGGGACGAGCGATGATCTCGGGGAAGCTGCCCCGGCGTGCAGGGCAGCTTTGTAAAGGAGGACGAGTGTATGCAGTTCTTTAACTTTCATCTGATGCCGTGGCCACACGTTCCCGAAGACTTTGACGATACCTCGAAATACCCCTCGGCCTGGGTCACCTTCTCGAATGCACACTATGACCCTGCAAAGGGCCGTGACATCTATAATCGCTATCTTGACGAGCTGGAGTACGCGGAAACCCTCGGCTTTGATGGTGTGTGCGTGAACGAGCACCATCAAAATACCTATGGCACCATGCCCTCGCCGAATATCATCGGCGCGCTGCTGGCGCGGCGAACCAACCGTGTCAAAATTGCCATGGTCGGCAATGGGCTGCCGCTCCGGGATCATCCCATCCGGGTGGCCGAAGAAATCGCCATGCTGGATGTGGTCAGTGGCGGCCGGATCATCTCCGGCTTTGTGCGCGGCATTGGCTGTGAATATTATTCGATGGGGGTCAACCCGACCTACTCGCTTGCGCGCTTCCGCGAGGCGCATGATTTGATTATTCGCGCCTGGACCGAGACGGGACCGTTTAATTTCGATGGGGAACACTATCAAGTCCGCTACGTGAACGTCTGGCCCCGCCCGTATCAAAAACCCCACCCGCAAATCTGGATTCCCGGTTTTGGGAGCAAAGAGACAATGGGCTGGTGTGCCGACTCGGCCCGCAAGTATCCGTATCTGGCCGTGTATATGTCAGACGATCTGGTCAAGATGTATTTTGATCAGTACCGCGCCGCGGCGGAAGAATCCGGCTATACCGCCTCGCCTTACCAGATGGGCCATTTACTGCCTATCTATGTGGCAGAAACGGACGCTCGCGCTCGGGAAGAAGCTGCGGAGCATGTGCTGTGGCTTTATCACAGAGGGCTGCGTATCCCGCTTAACATGTTGTTCCCACCGGGCTATGTCACCCATCAATCCATGCGGCATATTCTCAATATTGCCGACGAGTTGGACTATGCGAATATGTCTTTTGACGATTTTAATGCACGGGGCTATTGCGTGGTGGGCAGTGTGGAAACCGTCAGGCAACGACTCGTCGAATCAATTGGCAAGCTAGGCTATGGCATTTTACTGTCCTTGCTGCAAATCGGCGATATGCCGCACCACCGGACGATCAAAAATATGGAACTCTTTGCCACTGAAGTCATGCCCTATTTGAAAAAAGAATTTCAGGACATGCCGGAGAAGTGGGCCGCGTAGGGCTGACGTGCGGCAACGGCTGCGCGTGCGCATGCCTCCGGGTGACGTTTGCCGCCTTTCTTGGCATTCGCGACCACTAGAGCGAGAGGTTCAACCCGGGCCGGCCTTGCGATTTGCGCCGCAGCCTGAGTCGGGTCCAGCCTAAGAGCCAGCCAATAAGCAACACGCCTGCCCCGGCAAGAAAGCTCGATACCGAGGCGTCACGCTGGAGTTGATTCCGTTCCAGCGTCAGGGCCTGGAGTTGGGCGGTATGTTCCGCCTCATCGCGTTGTATCTCTTCCCGTGCGGCCTGAAGCAGGGTGTTTTCCTCCCGAAGACGAGTTAACTCCTGATTCTGTTTGGCGACTCGGTCTTCAAGAAGCTGCACCTGATGTGCTGGAGGGGTTTGCTCAGTCACATATCCTTTCAGAATATAGCCCTCGCGTCCGTCGGGGAGGGTGACGAGGTAATAATCCTCTTCGGCTTCACGGATCAATTTAACAGCATTGCCGGTCTTGAGTACGGCAATGATTTTATTGTCCAGGCTCGGGCCTGTTCTTACCATGACCTCACGATAGCCACTCACGTATAAATCTTGCGCCTGACAGAAATTGGGAAAGAAAAGAACGAGAACAAGAAATATTGGCAGCTTCCTCATCACCACGTCACTTACCCCACCGAGGTTTCTCTATCGATAACTCGACTGTTCATTGAGTACAACCCCAAGCCCGTGTTGTGTCCGTTTCTGCTTTCAGAATAGAAAGGCTTTAAGTCGGGCTGCTTGGAAGTTGCTTCAGAACATCCAGCATCACACTATGTAGAGGGCCATTTGAGGCCAGGGTTTGTTCGCCGTGCAGATCGAGTGTCTGGCCGGAGAAATCGCTGGTCCGTCCCCCTGCCTCTTCGACAATCAATGAGCCTGCGGCAATATCCCACGGATAGAGACGCCATTCCCAAAAGGCATCGGCTCGACCGCACGCCACATAGCACAGGTCCAGCGCGGCCGACCCGCTCCGTCTTACCCCCTGGGTGCGTAGCATAAAGGCTTCATAGTACTGCAAATAAAAAGCGCTGTGCTTGCGACGGTCGTAGGGGAATCCGGTGAGTAGCAGGCTCTGGTCAAGCTGGGAGGCCGTGGAGACACGAATTGGCTCTCCATTGAGCTGCGCGCCCCCTCCTCGCCGTGCGCTAAACGTCTCGTTCCGAACGGGGTCATGCACAACACCGACGATGGCTGTGGATTCGTGGGTGAGGGCCAGAGAGACGGCAAAGTGCGGGTAGGTATGCGCGAAGTTTGTTGTGCCATCCAGGGGGTCAATATACCAACAATATGGACTCTGAGGACCGGATTGAGCAGACTCCTCGGCGATAATGGTGTGCGTGGGGAAGTGGGTACGAAGCTGCTCGGTAATCAGACGGTCGGCCGCTCTGTCCACATTGGTGACCAGATCGACCATATCGGTTTTCACGCTGACCTGTTTGGTCTTAAATCGGTTTTCCTGGAGCAACTCCCCGGCCTGTCGCGCGATAGCCTGCGCCACCTCCAGGGCGGCTGTCATCAAGTCGTGCACATTGGTATTGTGGCAAGTGAAACTCCGGTCTGCAAGGCATGAGAGCAAGCCGGACAAAGGAAAGCCATGCGCGTTCTTGCTCCCGCAAAGGTTAATCTTTTCT
>WTHD01000196.1 GCA_011523265.1 Candidatus Binatota bacterium | reverse complement strand
GGGCAGGGTCGGGTCTTCTTTTTTGGAGCGGGCCATCGGCGACTTGCCCTTGGCGCCCATCAGATGAATCTGGGTGGTGTTCTTCCCCTCGCCCACATACATCCAAAAACCAGGAATGGACGCAATGTTCGGCCGAGCCGGGTCTGTGTCCAAACCCAGGACATCAGCATAAAACTCTCGTGCTTTCTCCGCATCCTTTTGGGTGTTGCCGATACGAATTCCGTGATGGTGCAGTTCCACAACTTCGATAGTCATACTCATCCCTCCTTGGAGTAATATGATGCCAGGTATAGCATAAGCCGGACAGGAAGGAAAAAGCGGACGGTAAAAAACGAAGAGAAAGAGGAAGTTTTTCGTCTCCCGCTCGCGGTCAGCCGCCGCCAGCAAGCTTTGTCGTCTACCGGCGGGCCGCCACCCCAACGCCAACCAGCACGATGAGCCCGCCAACCAGATGGGGCAGCGTTAATGCCTCATCAAGAAAGACATACGCGATCCCAATGGCCATAACCGGCACAAGATTGATAAACACCCCTGCACGGCTCGGCCCCAGGATTTCAACCGCCTGGTAATACCAGAAGTGGGCGAAAGTCCCGAGTGTGCTTTGATACGCCACGGCCAGCCAGGAATCCCAGCGCGTTTCGGCCACCTGCCAGCTCTCCCATTCGGTCAGCCAGCAGGCAATGAGTAAATACGTTGCGCCGGCAATATACGCATAGGTCGTTGCCGTCAGCGGAGAGACCACCTGCATGAGGTGGCGGCCATAGGTCGTATAGATACCCCAGGCAAATAGTGTGGCCACAATAATCAGATCACCCGGGTTGTACGCGCTGGCGGTAATGACCTGCCACGAGCCCCGCGCAACAATCACCCCAACGCCAACAATGGAAATCACAATGCCCAGGAGCATCTTGGCCGACATTTTCTCTCTCAGAAATATGGCCGCCAAGAGTGCAATGGCGATCGGCGACGCTGCGTTGAGCAGGGCCGCATTCGTGGCCGTGGTGAAACGCAGTCCCTGATAACTGCCGCCCACGGACAGCAGATAGCCGGTGAAACCGAGAAAAAGAAAACTGCCGACCAGACGGGGTGTCCAGCTAACCGGCATCTCTTCCGTATCGTTTTTGCGCTGGAGATAGAGAAAGAGGAGCGCCGCGCCAATGGTTAAACGGATGGCCGCAAACGTAAAGGGCGGGATGCTGCGCAGGGCGACTTTCCCGGTGGGAAACAGGCCGGCCCACACCAGGGCCGTCAGAATCATCAGCAGCAGGGCGCGGCGTTGGGGGGACATGCTCATGTGAATGCCGGGTCAATTGTCTACGGGGTCAAACCGAACGGAAGAGAGCGCTAGCGCAGGGCCGGCATGATCTCTTTGGCAAAGACCCGCACGGCCTCTCGGTCGTACAGGCCCGGGCGGCGTAAGTTGATGATGAAGTGGGTGACGCCAATATCGATATAGGCCTGGAGTTGGGCGCGGATTTCAGCCGGCGTGCCAGCGAGAATCGTCTGACGTGCTTCCGCCTCAGTCAGACCCCGCATGGTCATGGCGCGTTGCAATATGTTTTGCAGCGCTTCGGGGCTCGGGTTGAGATACATCGGGGTCAGGTAGGAGCGCTCAATTTTGCTACAGTCTCGGTTGATGTCTTGACAGTATTGTTCAAGCACCTGATTCTTTTTGGCAAACTGGCCGGGTGAAAGAATCGGCGCGTTCCACATCTGGGCGTAGCGGGCGACAATCGGCAGGGTCAGCTTTTCACCGACCCCGCCAATCATAATCGGCGGCATTGGTTGCTGCACCGGCTTGGGGACAAACGGCGCGTCCACCAGCGAGTAATATTTGCCCGCATGCGATGTGGTCGGGTTGGCTTGCCAGAGCTTGGTAATCACTTGCAGCGCTTCGTCCAGACGCCGGGCGCGGCCTCTCATCGTGGAGAACTCGACCCCATAGGCTTCGTGCTCACGTTTAAACCAGCCCGAGCCGATACCAAAAATAAGCCGGCCGTTGCTCAGATGATCCACCGTGGTCGCCATTTTTGCCAGGATGGACGGATGGCGAAAGGTATTGCTGGTTACCATACAGCCAATCTGGATTTTTGAGGTGGAGGCCGCCATCGCTCCGAGCAAGGTCCAAGACTCAAGCATGGCCCCGTCTGACGGACCCACGCTGGGCAGCAGGTGATCGTTCACCCACAAGGTATCGAATCCCAAGGCCTCGGCTTCCTGCCACACGTCCTTGAGTTCCTCGACCGTGGTTTGCTGCTGCGCGACTTGCAGGCCAAAGCGAATAGCTGGCTTCTTGTCTTCGGCTTGCGCCGGAACGCTCAACAGCACCAGACAGGTAGTCACGAGCCAATACACAGACGTACGCATAAGATATCCCCCTCCCTGGCACGCCTACCAGCTATACCGAGACGGCTCAAGTTCCTGGACGTGAGATAGAAGAGGGGAGGAGATGCAGAGAAAGAGCCTACACTCCGTCGTGCGCGCTTACACTCGGCGTGTCTTCCTGCTCCACCTCAAACCCGGCGGCTTCAACGAGTTGATGGGCGTCCCGGGCCTGCTGGCCTGGGGTGGTGAGATAGCCTTCGACAAAAATCGAGTTCGCCGGATAGAAGGCCAGACCCGACCATTGGCCGAGATAGAGTTCGCGTCCCGCAGCCATACGGATTTCGCTACGCGGATTCAGGAAGCGCATCAGGCAGAGTGCCTTAAGCCCCCGGACGGGATCGAAGTCTTTGCGCGAACCAAGCGGCGTGCCGTCGATGGGATACAGAAAATTGACCGGCACGGAGTCAATGTTCAGCGCCCGAACGGCGTAGGCCAATTCGACCACGTCCTCGTCTTTTTCCCCCATACCGATAATGCCACCGCTGCACGTGGACAGCCCAGCCCGCTTGACGTTTTTGACGGTCTCAACCCGATCCTCATAGGTATGTGTGGAGCAGATCTCCGCGTAAAACTCACGGCTGGTGTTGAGGTTGTGGTTGACCCAGCCGACGCCGGCGTCTTTGAGCGCACGGGCCTGAGGTTCGTTCATGAGTCCCAGAGAGACACAAATCTCCAGACCGGGGAACTCGGCTTTGATCTGGCGTGTCGCTGCGGTCAGATGGTCAATATCGCGCGCGTTCGGGCCACGTCCGCTAGCGACCATGCAATAACGCCGCGCACCGGCCTGGGCGGCCTTGCGTGCACCGGCAAGCAACTCGTCCGCTGAGAGCAGGCGGTATTTGTCAATCGGAGCCTCGGAGATGGAGGACTGGGAACAGTAATTGCAATCTTCCGGGCATAAACCGCTACGTGCGTTTTGTAAAACGCAGATCTTGACCTTCCGCCCAAAGAATTTTTTCCGCACCGTGAAGGCCGCCTGCAGCAGGTCGGATAGCTCCTCATCGGCTGTCTGTAGAACGGCGAAGGCGTCTTCACGCGACAGTAACTCGCCGGCTAATGATCGGGTTGCGAAGTGCGAGAAGCTATTCATACGGTTTTCCCTTTCCGTCAAAACGTGCTGCGCAGGACTCTGCTCTATCCGAGCAGTCCGGGAAGATCAACTGCTGTGGAGAATAGCCCGCTCAGCATCTTGCGATCCCGGTCGATGTCTCCGCTCAGCGTAAGATGAGGAATAATGCCCCGGCACGGCGTGTCGGTCAGGCCGGCCAAGGTCGCCACGTTGGTTTTGATGGCGTCATCTGCGGTCTGGGTCGGATGGTTGAGGATATAGCCGGCCAGGGGTAAGCCACGGGTCTCAATACAGTGCAGCGTCAGCAAGGTATGATTCAACGCACCCAGTTTTGAGCCGACTACGACGATAATCGGAATCCCAAGATCGCGAGCCAGATCGGCAAATGAATAGCGGCCCACGAGCGGCACCAACAGACCGCCGGCGCCCTCCACCAGCGTCACCTCGTGCTGACCGGCAATCGTCTGAAACGCCTCGACAATCCGCTCCGGCTGGATGGTCACGCCGGCCTGCTCGGCCGCTACACTCGGGGCGACCGGCGGGGAAAAGCGGTAGGGACACACGGTCTCAATCGATAACTTGCTCTGGGCATAGCCAGCCAGGCGCATGGCGTCGTCCGGGTACAAGACCCCGTCCCGTCTGTAGCAGCCGGTTTCTGCCGGTTTGAGTACGCCAACCCGTTTGCCTTGGGCGGTCAGGGCCGTGGCAATGCCACAGCCCACCAGAGTTTTGCCGATGCCGGTATCCGTACCGGTGATGAACAGGCTAGTCATGTGACGGTCTGAATCGCGATGTGGACGACATCGAGCAGGTGTGACAACTCAGCTTCGGTAATGCTGAGCGGCGGCATGAGAATGATGATGCTACCCAACGGCCGAATCATCACCCTGTGCTTGCGGGCTGCCTGGATGACCCGAATGCCGATCTTCTCAGCAGGATTATAGGCAACCTTTTTAGCTGGGTCGCGCATCAATTCAATCCCAGCCATCATGCCCCACTGTCGAATGTCGGCCACATGGGGGAGGGGGGCGATATCGGTCTGGAGACGTTGGGTCAGCAGGGCGATCTTGGGCTGCAAGCGTTCGAGGACCCGCTCTTCGGTAAAAACCTCCAGGCTGGCCAGAGCCGCAGCGCAGGCCACGGGATTGCCGGTATACGTATGGCCATGAAAGAAGGTTTTGAACTCTTCGTAGGGCGCGAGAAAGGCGGAAAAAATTTCCTCGGTTGCCAGGGTGGCCGCGAGCGGCAGATAGCCGCCGGTAATGCCCTTGGCCACGCAGAACAAGTCCGGGCTGACGTCGGCATGCTCGCAGGCAAACATTTTTCCGGTGCGACCAAACCCGGTGGCCACCTCGTCACAGATGAAGAGGATGCCATGCTGCCGGGTGAGCTGTCGCAGGGTCCGCACGTATTCGACCGGATGCGCCCACATCCCGGCCGCACCCTGCATAAGGGGTTCTATAATCACGGCTGCCAGCTCTTCATGCTGCCGAGCGAGTGTGTGTTCGGCTTCTTCCTGGGCCGCGACCAGCGCCTGCTCGGCCGACATGCCGCGGACAAAGCGAAACACATGCGGCGGGGTCAGCCGGACCGTGTCTGCCAGGAGGGGCCGATAAAAATGATGAAAGAGTTCGGAGTAGCCCACGCTGACCGCGCCAAGGGTATCGCCGTGGTAGGCTTCGACTAGGGAGGCAAATTTCGTGCGCCGGGTTTCTCCGCGCAGCTGCCAGTACTGAAACGCCAGTTTCAGTGCGATTTCCGTGGCGGTGGCTCCTGCGTCCGAATAGAACACGCGGGTCAGCCCGGACGGCGCCAGCTCAACCAGCTTTTTCGCCAGCAGAATGGACGGGATATTGGCCAGCCCGAGCATGGTCGAATGTGAGATCCGGTTGACCTGCTCGGTAATGGCGGTGTTGAGGCGGGGATGGGTATGGCCGTGAATATTGCACCATAACGAAGAGACCCCGTCCAGATAGCGTTTGCCGTTGACATCAATCAGATAATTGCCTTCGCCCCTGGCAATAATAATCGGGTCTTCCTGCAACCAGTCCTGCATCTGGGTAAACGGATGCCACACATAGCTATGATCCCAGGCTTTGAGGTCGGCATACGACGGGCTGCTCATCGAATCCCGACCTCCTTGCCGGCTGCGGCAAACGCGTCCAGCGTGCGCGCCAGGTGGTCCTGGGTGTGGGTTGCCATCGGGGTCACACGAATACGTGAGGTACCTTCCGGAACGGTTGGCGGGCGGATGCCATGGGCAAAGACGCCACGCTGGAGGATGGCAGCGGCTACGACCATGGTCTCGTGCGCCTCGCCGATGATGACCGGCAGAATCTGCGAGCGGGTTGCGCCCAGCGTATAGCCGAGCGAACGGAGCCCGTCTGCCAGCACCCGGGTGTTGTCCCACAACTGCCGGCGTCGCTCGGGCTCCTGCTCTACAATATCGAGGGCGACGAGGACCGCCGCTGCAACCGCGGGCGGAATCGCCGTGGTATAGATGAAACTCCGCGCCCGATTCACCAGCCAGTCAGTCAACTCGTGACTACCAGCCACAAAGGCCCCCACGCAGCCCAGGGCCTTACCCAAGGTGCCCATCTGGATATCGACCCGCCCGGTCAGGCCAAGCTCTTCGACCAAGCCGCTACCGTGTGGCCCGAACACGCCGGTTGCGTGAGCCTCATCAACCATCACCCAGGCGTCATACTGTTGGGCCAGACTGACAATCTTCGCCAGTGGAGCCAGGTCGCCGTCCATGCTGAACACGCTGTCTGTCACAATCAGGCGCTGGCCGGTCGCCGGGCACGCTTTCAGCAGTTCACCCAGATGCTCGGTGTCAGCGTGACGATAGACCCGAGTATCAGCCCGTGACAGGCGACAGCCGTCAATGATGCTGGCGTGGTTCAGGCTGTCGCTCAAGATCGTATCGCCCGGTCCCATCAGGGCGGACAGCACCCCGATATTGGCGTGATAACCCGTCGGAAAAACAAGGGCGGCTTCTGTTTTTTTAAGTCTGGCAAGGCGCTGTTCCAACTCGTGATGAACAGCCATGGAACCGGAAATCAGGCGCGAAGCGCCACTGCCACAGCCGTACTGTGCAATCGCCTCTTGGGCCGCCTGCTTGAGAGCCGGATGGTTGGCCAAACCCAGGTAATTATTGGAGGAAAACAGCAACACCTCTTGGCCTTCAAGGACAATGGCCGCGTCCTGCGCACCTTCAACTGCGCGTAAGCGACGATACAAGCCGTTCTCTTTCACCTCGGCCAGCCGGGCCGTGAGTATCTCTTTGCGCATGCGCGCTCATACTACCCTTTTGAGAACTCGATCAAAAGGTGGTACGAGGAAACATGCTTTCTCCTGTCGAAAAACTGAATGCCGCCCTGCGTAAAAACCGGCCCGAAGACTATGTCTCACCGGCGCACCGGGAGATTGGTCTGCGGCCGGTACGGTTCGGTCCTGGTACGTCCGAATGGGAGTGGGACGCCAGCCACTCGCGCGTATTGAATCCGTTCGGCTATGTGGCCGGCGGCTATCTGAGCGTTTTTGCCGACGAACTGCTGAGCAGTGCCATCGGATCGGTCATGGACGAGGGCGAATTTGCCACGACCGCGGAGCTGAAAATCAGTTTTCTCAAGCCGGTCAAAAAGGGCCTGGTCAAAGGGGCGGGTAAAGTCCTACGGAAAGGCCAGCGGGTCGCCTTTGTTGAAGCGACCATATGCAATGCGCAAGACGAAGCCGTCGCCACGGTGAGCAGTACGTGGACCGTGGTGGCAACAAAAGGGTAGGGGCTCCTCGTGTATTCTCACTGAGCGGTGTGATACGGAGATAAAAACCCCCAGATCAGACTCGCAAGCCAAACTGACCTGAGAGAAAAAGGAGATTAGCGTATGGGTATTGTCGAACGGTTCCTGGAATATGCACAAGCCTTTGAAGACGCGTATGACAGCGATGACTGGTCGCTGCTTGAGCCCTATTTCACCGAGGACGCGGTATACGACTTCATTGCCGGGCCACCCCTGGGCGGGCGGCATGAAAGCCGGGCTACGATCCTGAGCGATTTTCAGGGCGCGGTGAATGGCTTCGACCGTCGCTTTACCTCACGGCGCGTTGAGTTCCTTGAAGGACCCATAGAAAAAAACGGTGAGGTCTGGATGCGCTGGCTCGCGACCTACACCCTGGACGGTGCATCCGACTGCCGCATGGAAGGCGAAGAGCGGGCCGTCTTTGAGGGGGACCGCATCAGTCTCTTGGAAGACAAAGTCTCTGACGAGGAATGCCAACGTCTGGTCGCGTATCTGGAAGCGCACGGCGGCAAGCTGAAACCGGCGGCCTGAGCGGCGCCCGAGAAAGTAGAGCGAGAAGACTATAGAGATGAGTTCGCAGGAACTGCGAGTATAGGAAGATACACAAAAGGAGGATGTGTGATGCAAATCGGGACAATCGCGCTATTTCAACGCTATGGCTATGACGAGAGTGTGACGGACAGCCAAGTCTACCGAGAAGAGTTGGCTCTGGCCTCGCGGCTGGAGGAACTCGGCTACGACGCGCACTGGTCTGTGGAGCATCATTTTGAGGACTACTCCTTTTGTCCCGATAACGCCATCTATCTGGGCCATCTGGCGGCCATTACCACAAAGCTCAACCTGGCGACCGGCGCGGTGATCGTGCCGTGGAACACGCCGCTGCGTTCAGCCGAGAAGGTCGCGCTGTTGGACGAACTGTCAAAT
>WTHD01000483.1 GCA_011523265.1 Candidatus Binatota bacterium | reverse complement strand
TCCTTAAACAATTCTCGCAACGGTTCGACCAAGCTGAGCCGCATCCTTTCCGGCAGACCGCCGACATTATGATGGCTCTTGATGGTGGCCGCCGGCCCCTTAAAGGAAACGGATTCAATCACGTCAGGATACAGGGTTCCTTGGGCCAGGAATTCCACATCCGGCAGCGAAGCCGCTTCTTCTTCGAAGACCTCAATAAAGACGTGGCCAATAATGCGTCGCTTCTGCTCTGGATCGTCGACCCCAGCGAGGCGCTCAAGAAAACGCTCAGAGGCGTTGACCGGCCGGATATTCAGCCCCAGTTGGGAGAATATGCGCACGACGCTGGCCGCCTCGCCCTGACGCAAGAGGCCGTTGTCAACAAAAATACAGGTTAGACGGTCGCCAATCGCCCTATGGATCAAGAGGGCGACAACAGCTGAATCCACACCGCCGCTCAGGCCGCACACGACCCGTTTGTCTCCAACTTGGTCACGAATGCGCCGGATTTCACGTTCGATAAATCCCTCCATCGTCCAGTCCGCGGCACAGCCACAAATCCGGAAAAGGAAGTTATGCAGGATGTCTTTCCCCCGCTCGGTATGGACAACTTCGGGGTGAAACTGAACACCGAAATACCGGCCCGAATCATCGCGACAGGCGGCTATGGGTGAGTTGTCCGAACGGGCCAGGACCGTCCAACCGGCTGGCAGAGATTCCATTTTGTCGCCATGGCTCATCCAGACCTGAGTCGATGCCGTAGACGAGAAACCGGCGAACAGGTCGGTCGTATCGTCAACAACCAGTTGGGCCGGACCGAACTCGCGCCGGTCGGCCTCGGCCACCTGTCCCCCGGCCAGTTGGTGCAGCACACCCATGCCATAGCAGATGCCCAAAAACGGAACCGGCAAACCGAGGATGGAGGCGGCGAGCGCCGGGGCGTCGGCATCGTACACGCTTGCCGGCCCGCCCGACAGGATAATCCCTTCGGGATTCATGGCCTGAATACGGTCCACGGAAATATTGTAGGGGTGAATTTCGCAGTAGACCTGCGCTTCACGAACGCGCCGGGCGATCAACTGCGTATACTGACTACCGAAGTCAAGAACCAGAATCATACCTGCCACCGCCAGGATCGGCCCTCAGTGCACAGCGGCTTGGGACCGGAATGCCCATCCTCCCTACTCCAGCCGATAATTTGGCGCTTCTTTTGTGATAATCACGTCGTGGACGTGGTTTTCTCGCAACCCGGCCGGAGAGACACGGACAAATCGAACCTTGGTTCTGAGCTCTTCCAGATTGCGGCAGCCGGTATATCCCAGACCGGCCTTCAGACCGCCAACCAGCTGATCGACGACGACCGATAATGGCCCCTTGTACGGCACACGGCCTTCAATCCCCTCGGGCACCAGCTTGCCCGCGCTTTCCTCCGCGTCTTGAAAATACCGGTTCCGGCTCCCTTCCCGCTCGCGCATCGCCTCAAGCGAGCCCATGCCTCGGTATTGTTTATACGAACGGCCTTGATACAGAATGGTTTCCCCTGGACTCTCTTCCGTACCGGCGAAGAGACTCCCGATCATCACCGTCTGCGCACCGGCGGCTAAGGCCTTCACAACATCGCCAGAAAAACGAATCCCGCCGTCGGAAATCACCGGGACCCCGGCTCGTTCGGCAACCCGGACCGTGTCGACCACTGCCGTCAGCTGCGGCACCCCGACACCCGAGACCATCCGCGTGGTACAGATGGACGCGGGCCCGATGCCGACTTTAACCCCGTCCGCACCGGCCTCGATCAGCGCCTGGGCACCCTCGGCAGTGGCGACATTCCCCGCCACGACCTCCAGACCTCTGAAATTCTGTTTCAGAGACCTGAGCGTCTCAACAACGCTGGTCGTATGCCCATGAGCCGTATCAAGGACGACCACATCGGCACCCGATTCAACCACGGCCTCTGTCCGCGCCTCCCAGTCATCGCCCGTACCAATAGCGGCCGCGACCCGCAGCCGCCCGTACTCATCCTTGCAGGCGTGTGGGTGCTGGCTCGTTTTCTCAATATCCTTGACGGTGATGAGCCCCTTGAGATGCATGGCCTCATCAACAACCAGCAGCTTTTCAATCCGATGCGTATGCAGAATTGCTTCCGCTTCTTCGCGGCTGATTCCCGGCCAGGCGGTCACGAGATTGTCTTTGGTCATCACTTCGGAGACCAGCCGATCAAGCCGTTTTTCAAAACGGAGATCACGGTTGGTTAAAATACCGACCAGTTTGTCGTCTTTGATGACTGGCAGCCCGGATATATGAGAGCGGTCCATGATCTCTCGCGCCTGGGCGATAGTGGTATCAGGAGCAATGGTAATGGGGTCGATGATGACGCCGCTCTCGTGCTTCTTGACCTTGGCGACTTCAGCAGCCTGGGCTGGAATGCCCAAATTGCGATGAATCACTCCGATACCGCCCGCCTGAGCTATGGCAATGGCGGTCCGCGCCTCAGTCACCGTATCCATAGCCGCGCTCACCAACGGCGTATTCAGGCGAATCGCTCGTGTGACATAGGTCGAGACATCCGCGTCCTTGGGCAAAAAATCAGACTCACCAGGCAGGAGGAGAATGTCGTCAAAGGTGAGACCTTCGGGGATTTCTGCGGGCAGCATAGGCATATTCCTCGGCTCATAGTTACAAAAAAGCCCATCTCGTCTGCGGATGAGATGGGCTCCATTTCTTGTCGTGTCAGACAGGCGCCGCTACCATGCCTCTCTTTATCAAACCCCTACCCCTTTCGCAAGTCAGAGTCGGAGACACAATATATAGGGGTATCCGCGTCTTTTCGAATCAGGCGATCTCTTTCATTTTCTGATAGGTCGCGTGGTCCATCCAGCCCGACACCTTGCGGGGATTGGTTTCCACCTCAACGTCATCCAGGACTTGGGTCTGACAGGCCAAACGGTAGGACTTCCCTTCCCAGGCAACGTGCTTCTCCTCCTTGACACTCAGTGGTGAGAGCGCTCTGTGGTCGTTCACTTTCACCCGACACGTCCCACAAAATCCTTTACCCCGGCAATTGAGCAATTTTGCAGGAAACGGCATTCCGGTAAATGGATCGGGGCCAAAGAGTGGATACAGGTCTATCTTGTTTGCTAGGGCGACCTCACGCAGGTTCGATCCTTTGGCCACTTCAATTGTCAATTCCTGCTTAATAAACGTTACTGACGGCATGCGCTTGCAGCCTCCTTCACCCTCGTGTTAGGCAGTTGTTTATCTGGTCTGACCACACAAATCCAGAGGTGGGGCATGTATGTTGATGTGAGTTGCAGAAAATGTGGACAGCAAAAACGGATGGACATTGGCGCTCCCCGGAATGAGGCGCTTGAAGACCATCTGCACTACCTGAAAGAGCGCCTCACCCACCAGCCCAGCTTTCAGTGTTTTGGCGGCCATTTTGAACTGTCCGCTCCGCTGCCTGACTTTTGGGACATCCACTGGGAGACGCTCGGAGAAACCTAGAAACAGCCGACCTGACTCAATACAACCGGCAATTGGAGCATGTATGGCACAGCAATCGGAACAAAGTGGAGAATTCTTCACCGAGACCACCCCCCCGCAGGCCTCGCAGGAAGTCAAGCGCTGGCATCAAGACCCTGACTATCGCCCTCCGTTTCGCATTATCCGTTGGCGGGTCATTGATGAGGTGTGGAACGGACAAAGCGCCATCGATGCGGTTGTCCTGGTTGAGGTGGATAAACAGCACGATTTTGGCGCGGCGCAAGGGGTGGGAGGCGTCCATGCGCTGGACCAAGCCCTCCGTCAGGTTCTGACGAAGCATTTTTCCTTTCTTGCCGGCGTGGACCTCGTTGAATTGTATACCCACCGTGGCGGTGCCGGGACGGCGGCGGAGGTTGTCTCCATCATGAAGTTCGGCGATGGCAGACGGCAGTGGAGCACCATGCGTCAATCGCGCGACTTACTCGAATCAGCCTGGCTGGCCCTGATTGACGGCTACGAGTGGATTATTGTGAAATCCCGGCAGAAAAAGATGTCGCGATAAAGGAAGGGAAAGCGGGATGCCAAAAGCTCGCCTGGACTGGCAGTATCATCGCCCGAGTTGAGTGACCTGCAAAAAGGCGCAAGAGTTTCTTGTGCAGAAAGCGGTGACCGCCGCCAGTGTTGTGAATGCGCGCAAAGAACAATTTGATCGCGCTCAAACACTGGAATTACTGCAACCGCTCAGCGAGGTCGTGGCCGTGAAGGGCAAGAAGATTCTTCGTTTTTCTCTAAAAAAAGGCCAGCCACCACCTGACGCCCTGCTTGCGGCCGTCACTGGCCCTTCAGGCAATCTGCGGGCTCCGGCCATACGTGCAGGCAAGCGGCTTGTGGTTGGCTTTCATCCCGACGTCTATGGTGAGCTTTTTGGGTAGCGCGACCCCCACGGATATGGAATGGGCGCCCCTCCTCGACCCGTTCTATACCGGTCGTTTCAGCGGCGTCCCCCACTGATCCACACAGGTGACTTCTTCAACTGCCATGCGGCGCACGGGGCCAAACTTCCCCATGGGGTAGCCGACCGGGAGGAGGGCATAGGTCGAGATATTATCCGGCAGATTGAGGACCGGTCGCAGTTCTTCCTCGTGCAGCGAACAGACCGTGGTGAGCGTGGCACCGAGCCCCAAGGCACGACAGGCCAGTAACATATTCTGCACCGCAGGATAAATGCTCGACCCTGACAGACGCGCGAGCTTCGCCGCTAATTGCGCACCAGCCTCACCCGGCGGCATCGGTCGTTCTTTGAGACAGGCAAAAATAAGGACGGGTACTTCAGCCAGATTGTCGGCCAAATAGCTTGCGGCGTCCAACAATCTTCTGAATTTTCCCTCTTCCATATGGCTCGGCCCTGGCCGACCATCATATATGGTCCGCGCTTGTTCCCAGCCTTTTTGATAGATGTGTTGGACTTTCCGTTTGACTTCAGCATCTTTCACGACGAGAAAGCGCCAGTGCTGGGTATTGCCACCACTGGCAGCCCGAATACCAGCGTCGAGGATCCGATAAATAATGTCGTCCGAGACTGGGTCGGTTTTCAGCCGACGCATACTCCGGGTCGAAAACATGATGTCAAACAATTCCGCTTCTGCTGCCATGAACCGCCTCCTTACTGCTACCTCGATGTGTGCGTGTCCGCCCGCATCCCCTTGTCGGAATTCCCCAGCACGGTTAGAGTGACCGGCCAGAATTTCATCGTCCACTATAGAGAGCAAAGGGATAGAGAACGCAGGTGCATTGTGCGTGTCCGCCCGCCCTGTGTCAAACGGAACACCGCGGTCTTCTCAGGCTGACACGATAAGGAGTAAGCAGGTTATGGATGGGCTTCGAAACCGGCAACAATCATATACGGGCAGAGGCGTACTCCTGGTACTCGCCTTCATCTTGACCGGCTGTGGAGGTTCGGCCCCGAGCCTGACAGGAGAGGAGATTCAAGCCAGAAATCCAAAGCATACCTACGTGGAAATTGACGGTGTTGCGCTACATTACCAGCAAACCGGCCTGGGCCGGCCGCTTATTTTTATCCACGGCCTGCTCGAAGACTACCGTATCTGGCGGCATGTCACCCCAGGGCTGACCTATGGCAACACGGTCTATGAGCTGGACCTGATGGGCTTTGGCCTGTCTGAGAAACCGCAAGATAAAACCTACGATCTGGACACCTATCTGGCACAACTCACGACGTATATTGAGAATTTTCACTTAGAAAATATTATTCTTGCAGGGCATGACTTCGGAGCGGTCATCGCGGCAGCCTATGCCCTCCAGAGCCCGGCCAACGTCCATAAACTGATCCTGATGAGCGCTCCAATCTCGGCGCACGAAAGTCTGCCGCTCAATATACGCCTGCTCGGGGTTCCCCTGATCGGCAGCCTGCTGAGCGGAGACTGGTTTCTCAAACGCATCCTTCAGGAGGGCGTGTTTGACAAGCAAGTCATGAGCGACGCCATGGTCAAGCAGTATCTTGAGCCCTTCGAGGATGATCCCGGCGCCCGCGCGGCTCTGCACAAATTTCTCCGCGAGTTTGATCTCGCCCACGTCGTTGAAGAGGATATTCTTCCCAATCTGAGTGCCCTCAGCATGCCCACCTTGCTCCTCTACGGCGGTCAGGATCAATTCACCTCCATGGATGTTGCGCGCGAGCTTGATGTGGCAATTCCGAGTGCGGATTTACAAGTCGTCACCCGCAGCGGACACTACATCCTTGAAGACCGTCCGGAAGATGTCCGTCAGCAAATCAAAGAATGGATTGACAAAGATTAAAGAGAGAGTCCAAAGGCCAATTGACAATGTGGACCTTACCAGTCTAGCTTGGAAGACAGAAAAGAAGATTCAGTATCTGGTGAAGGAGTCAGAGCATGAGCTACGAAGAAATTGAATTCAGCCGGCACTGCGATGCCATCCAAATCCCGCAAGGCATCAAGGTGACTATTCCCAAAGGGACACCTGGCGTCATCACCCAATCCTTGGGCGATACCTATACCCTCCAGCTTCCAACGCTAGGCGGTCTCTACCGCGTCTCTGATAAGGATGCGGACGCTATTGGAAAAGAGAGTAAGGGCCCGGCTCCGGCCGTCGCTGCGGGTGCAGGCGGCAACGTTACTGAGGATCAAGTCTGGACTCAACTCAAAAATGTCTATGACCCGGAAATCCCGGTTAATATCGTTGATCTCGGTCTGGTGTACGACCTCAGCGTGAAAGACCGGCCGGAGGGTGGGACCGACGTTGATGTCAAAATGACCCTCACCGCTCAGGGGTGCGGCATGGGACCGGCCATTGCCATGGACGCGCAGATGCGGATCGAAGGTATCCCTGGGGTTGAAGACGCGAATGTCGAGGTGGTGTGGGACCCGCCCTGGACGCCGGCCATGATTTCACCCGAAGGCAAAGAAAAACTCGGTTTGGATTAGACGCCAACGGGGCGGTCAGGCAGGCCGCCCTTGCCTCCACGTTCAGCCATTTTCCTCGCTTCGACTGAAACGCAATCCGCCCACCGTAGCAATATTACTCAATGCCGACGGCGATTCGAATCGAATGCGCCCCCTATTATTTTATTGGAGATAAAAGCTGAGGGGTTGTAACTATTTTCCTTATGCCGTGAGCATGGTCCTCTTTAAATGGATTTTTCTTACACCATTCATGTAAAGAGTTAATATTTAATAGCCGACAGCTCTGACTAACACTCCAGGTAACTTGGAGAGGAGAACATGTTTGTTCAGTATACTTTGGCCCTGTGGTGGAACCTAAAAACTCTAGCGCGTCACTACGGTCGGGTAGCTGTATAACTTGATGAAATCCATCTTTAGAAGTAGTCGCTGTATAGTGAGCAAAACTTGGGGCTTCGTTGTCATTCACTAATAAAAACACCTTGGTCTCAACTCTTAGCTGTGGATTTGCACATGATTCTGAAGAACATGCCTGAAGGCCTTTTCCTGGTTTAACATCACAACTTGAGTATACCCAGTGAACTTCTATGGTATCCCCAGGTACAACGTTTTTACAGAATTGATTGGATGCAGGAGCCTCTAGCTGTGAAGAGGTTAAGGATTGAGTTTCGTTACATTTCCACCCCTCAGCACCATTGCTCCCTGCTGGTAGTAAAAAACCAGACGCCTTGTGTTCAGCATGTTTATGAAAGTGGATGTTACACAAATTTAACTGCTTATGGTTGGGAGAAAGGTTAAAATTGACTGGATTTTTGCCGTCTCTTTGAGTTAAATCCCGTGGCGTTTGTGGACCAAAGTTTTGGCAAATTTCAGCATGTAATACGCCGGAGAACAGCACTGAAAAAATAGTTAATACGACTAGCTTATACATACAGTAATTCCTTTTATTTAATTTCTAGTGAGGCAAGTGCATTTGATGCTGGAGTGGAATGGACCGGCGACTTTCGTCTCGTTGCAGGAGAATGAGCAACACGCTGTAAGAACCTGCCGCGAGTTTTATACACTATTGTACTCTTATGTATCCTGTTCCTTCCATTTGGGCTGAAAACCTGCCCTGCCCATGAGCTTTCGGTACGCCTCGGGCGGCGGGCAGTCCGTGAGCGCTACCTGAAAGAAACTCCCACTTCCATCCGCTCGTAAGACGTTGACGACAATCTCTTCACGCGGATTATACGTCCTCAACAGGCGTATCGCGTCTTTTTTCTGTGCGGTTTGTGACAGCGCGGCAATCCGCCCCTCTGGCAGGTAGCCGAGTTGAACTTCTCTCCGCGCGGTCTCCTTCTCTGTAG
>WTHD01000103.1 GCA_011523265.1 Candidatus Binatota bacterium | reverse complement strand
GAACAGGCCAAGCCCTATGTCGAAAAGATAACCAGTGCACAGGAGAGCCCCCTGGTGCTGAATCAGCATCAGCAAAAAGACCGGGTGGACGATGTTATCAAACAAGCGGTGACCGAAGTATTCTCAGGGGAGAGCGGCCAAGTCTACGCGCGGCGCTTGGAAGAAATGGCGCTGTATTTTGTAACAACCGAACGTGTAGTATCGGCCCAACGCGCCCTGGCCGTGTCGCTTGCACTCCAAAAGGAGGGGGCGAGTGGCAGTGGGATTCCCTTTTGTGAAGGATTGGTCCAGCAAAGCATCGGTCTGCACTACACGGAAGAGAAGCAACAACAACAGGAAGAATCTAAAAGCTCGCTCATTATGAAGCCGTCTGAGTTTGCAGCTCAGGCGCAGCAGGCCCAGCGCCAACGGCGGGTCTGAGTATTTGGAGGGGACAATGCCGCAGCCCTTCCCGGATCAGATTACCTCGCTCCCGTTTTTGAATGCCGGCACGATTCTGTCGTGTCCTGATTGTGGCATGGGACTCTACTTGCTGACAAAGAAGGTCACCCGGGATGGGACCTTTGAAGGCGCAGTGCAAGCCATGGCGGGTGTCCCGGAATATAAACGGGGGTCCACGCCAAAAACCTGTCCCTTATGTCAGACCGGCCAGTGGTGGTATCCGCCCGGCACGATCCATACCTTTCAGTACGGCTGGGTCGCCTAGGGCGTTTTGAGTTGACAATATCCAGCCGGGGCTATACCGGTTATACGTCCCTCGTGGAGTGAGACGATTCATCTGTAAAAAGGAGGTTCGCTATGGCAAGTCCACAACTGCAACAGGCCCTCGATATGTTCAAGGAGATGGGGGCGAAGATGGCCGAGGCCAAAGATATCAACGATATACGCGCCGTCATGATAGAAGCGCAAGCTCCGGCTGGCGTAACGTGTACCCCGGTTGACGCTGGCGGGGTGTCTGCCGAATGGAGTGATGCCGATGGCGTCGACCAGGGTAAGGTCATCTTGTACGTCCATGGTGGCGGCTATGTGATGGGTTCCGCCGGCTCCCACCGCGATATGACCGGTCGTCTGTCGCAGGCAGCGGGTGCCCGCGTACTCTCCCTCAACTATCGTCTGGCTCCCGAGCATCCCTTCCCCGCTCCGGTCGATGATTCGGTGGCGGCCTACCGGTGGCTGCTCGGACAAGGGATTCAGGCCTCGAACATTGCTATTGCGGGAGACTCGGCTGGCGGCGGCCTCGCTCTGGCCGCCCTCATCGCCATACGTGACGCCGGGGAGCCTATGCCGGCCGCGGGCATTGGTATTTCACCCTGGGTAGATATGGAAGGCACGGGAGAGTCGATGACCACGCGGGCAGCGGTCGATCCGGTTGTCCAGAAAGAAGGCCTGCTCGATATGGCCAAGCTGTATTTGGGCGGCGCGGACCCAAAAGATCCGCTGGCCGCTCCGCTGCATGCCAATCTGGCGGGTCTGCCACCACTGCTGATCCAGGTCGGGGACGCAGAGACCTTGTTGGACGACGCCACAAGAATCACGGAACGAGCTCAGAAAGCCGATGTCAACGTGACGCTGAAAATCTGGGATGAAATGCCACACGTGTGGCATTTGTTTGCGCCGATTCTTCCCGAAGGCCAGCAGGCTATTGAGGAGATCGGAGCGTTCTTTAAGGAACAGACGGCATAAAACTGCCTTCGCAGACAAGGCAGCAGGGGGCAGCCCTACGGGGCTGCCCTTTTTATTAAGCTATGGCCCAACAACTGCATTTGAGTGTGGCGGATCAGTCTCCTGTCCGGCAGGGGGGTACGGCCGCCCAAGCGTTGCGGGAGACGGTCGCCCTTGCCGGGGCGGTGGAAAAATTCGGCTATGAACGTTTCTGGGTGGCCGAGCATCACAATCTACCCGGCTTCGCCGGTACCAGCCCGGAAATCGTGATTGGCCAAATTGCCGCCCAAACGCAACATATTCGAGTCGGAAGCGGGGGCGTGATGCTGTCCCACTATAGCGCCCTCAAAGTTGCCGAGATATTCCGCGTCCTTGAATCCTTTTATCCTGGCCGCATCGACCTCGGTCTTGGCCGCGCGCCCGGGAGCGATCAGCGAACCGCGGTTGCGCTCTCCTACCCCGGCCAGCCCCGCGATATCCGGTATTACCCGGAGCAGGTCGACGACCTGATTGCCTATCTGGCAGATAATCTCCCTCCGGATCATCGTTTTGCCGATGTGCATGCCGGACCCACCGCGGGCACCACACCGGAAGTCTGGTTGCTCGGTTCGGGCATTGATTCGGCCCTCATTGCGGCTGAGCGAGGTCTACCGTTCAGCTATGCCTATTTCTTCGGTATCGGCGTCCAGCATGGTCCGGCTATTGTTGAGAGCTACCGTCGCCACTTTCGTCCATCGGAATTGCTGGCCGAGCCTAAAGTCAATGTGACGGTTCAGGCTTTATGTGCGGAGACCGAAGAAGAGGCGCACTATCTGTCGGCAAGCAGAAGTCTGGTGCGGCTGAATATCATTCGGGGTCGCCGGCAGGGGGTCCCCACACCTGAGGAAGCCCGCGCCTACCCGTATAGCGCTGACGAACTGGCCTATCTGAAACAGTATCGCCGCTCCAATGTTGACGGCGACCCGCAGCAGGTGAAAGCGCAACTCGAACACCTGGCCGAGGTATTTCAGACCACGGACCTCGGCGTTGTGACGATCTGTTATGATTTTTCCAAGCGCGTACGCTCCTATGAACTCATCGCCGAGGCCTGCGGCCTGCTGGACTCTGGCCCCCGACGAGTGGAGACTTCTTCCGATTCGCCCAGAGGCGGATAGTCCATAACGGCCGACTCCAGAGGGCGAGCAATCTCGCCTCCACTACTCCACACTGTTTAAGCCACTGTTGTCAAAAGACTTTTGGCCAAAATCGATCAACGCAGACATATATTGCAGAGAAAAATTAGCCGCCCACTCCAGCAACCGATAGACGCAAGGAGAAGTCTTGGTATGATATAGGGATGGCCAAGAAGGCGCAAAAGGAGCAGAAACCAACGGTACGACCGAAAAAAAAGGGGGCACGACCACAGGCAAAACGGACCGTGAAGAAATCCGTCACCAAGAAAAAAGCAGGAGCCGTCAAAAAGACGGGAGAGAAGGGCGAACCCACCCCGAGACGGCCAAAAAAGATGTCGTCCAAGGAATGGCTAGAAATTTTCTTCTTCGGCCTCGTTGTCGTTCAGTTCCAAGAGTTTTTCCGGTGGTGCTGGGAGAATATTGACAAAAAACAAACCCGTGAAACTACAGCCGCCCTGTACCGTGAGATATTTTTCCCTTTTGAGTCAATGCCGGAGCATAAAAGGCTCCCCATCTTGCGACACAGAAAGATAGTACACTTTATCCACGGTCTGACGAGTGCGCAGGCAACGAGGCTGGAAAAAATTACTCGGCAATGGGCCGAAGAAACAGGGCAGAGTGTCGATCACATAGGGAGCGACGCGGAATAAAACGCCGCCCGGACGCACCATCAAAAAAAATCAGAGACGGAAGACGCTTACTCGCGGCCCTGCGTTTCGGCAAAGACGTATTTGTCGTCCCGTTTTTCGATCCACTGCCCGCGGCCCGTTGTTTGCCCATCCGTATCAAGCTGGGTGCGGATGATCTCCAACTCTTCTTCCATGGGTGGATCAAGCGTTTCAATGGTCGGGGCTATTTTCGGCTCAAAGGACATCTCGGCCAGAACCATATCAACCGTGACGAACGGTGAAATCGCCATAAGCATCAGCTCACACGACTTTTCTTCATAGCCGAACATCGCCCACGGGGTGAACACCCGCCATGGCCCGGTTCCTGGGGGCAGGCCGTTGGCCTCACGCGCCCCTGGTCCGTCGAGAAAGCCCGGTGATGAAATAAAGTCCACCCGTTCTGGGAACTTCCGCTTTTGTTGGTCGGTCATCAGGATTGTGCGCCAGCACTGAGCGGCAATAGTATCAGCGCCACCCGGGCCGCCAAAGCGCCGGCCCTGGCCCCCTTCGTATTCTCCCAGTACGGTTGAATTGATATTGCCGTAGCGATCAACCTGGAGGGTGTTGAGGATACCGACATCGACATAGCCGAGTTGGGCAAAATTGCCCGCCGTATTCATGGTTCCCCACTGGAGGGCGCGATAGCCGGCCCGTGAAGCCACCATGGTCATCAGCGGGTCCCAGGGCATCATGGATTGCGGGGCAATCACGCCATCCTCGGTCATGTATTGGACGCCTGAGGCGTACAGCCGCTGGGCCAGCAAAATGCTGTATAGGGGCTCTCCGCCGCCACCGACCCAGTAGCTTTTTTCTTCCTCAACGACCCGCGAGACGGTACAGATCAAATGTTCACGTTCCGCAAAATGTGTGGCCGGTGTCATATCGAGTATCCCTCCCGAATGGTTTCGCGTCGTTGTAACTCCTGGAGTTTTTTCCACCCCACGCGCTTTTCCAACATCTCATCGTGCGAATCGACACTATACACCCATTTTTCAAGATAGGGTTGCAGGTCGCCGCGCATGGTCCCGCCGAAACACTCGACCACGTGCTGGACATCTGAGGCATAGCGCCCCTGGACCGTCCCCGGATAGGCGCCAAAAGGCGCATGCACGACCGCATCAACCGTAAAATGGGGGATGGACGTCCGGGCCGGGTCGCGTCGAAATTCATCCGTTTCGATGATTTCTTCGGCGGACACAATGACCCTTTTGGACGCCAGGGCACAATCAACATGGGAGATTCCAGTCCCAAAGACGCGGGCATTGCCGTACACGTCAGCCTGATGCACATGGATGATCGAAACATCCGGGTTCAGCGCGGGCAGCAGGACAACAGGCTTGCCCGAAAACGGGTCTTTGACCAGCTTGGCCCCGGATTGAGAAAAGCCGGCGGTCCCTCCAAACGACCGCACGCCAATAAACGGCAAGCCCTGCGCGCCTGCCTGCAGCCGATAGGTCATCACCACATTGGAGTACTCGTAGGTTTGGAGGCGACCTGCGGCGACCGCCTTGGACAACCACGGGCCAAAACCAACAAACCCGATATCCGCCCTGGTGGCACAGCCCCCTTCGACAAGCAGCGCGAGCGCGACATAGGTGAATTTCCCACAGACCCACAAGTCTTTTTTCTTTTGGCGAATAATCTCACGAATGAGCGAACTCGGGCCACGCTGGAAGTAGTTGCAGTCATACGCCACATAGTCCCCATCAGAGACAAACTTCTCAATGGCTTCGTCCTCGTTCATCACTTTATGCACGAGTGTCCGCGGCTTGTTGTCTCTCACCCAGGCGCGGAACCCATCGGGATCAGGCGGAAGGTATGCGCCCTGTCCTTCTGCAAGAATTTCCATGTGCAGCAGTCTCCTCACAAAGCCCTTGCGTATTCTTGATAACGTGCCGCCTAGATACCACAGTCCCAGGAGACGTGCCAATGCCGCGAGAGAGCGGTGGCACGTTTCTTGGCCGCGCTTCCCGTGGGTGTCGGCCTTGCGCTTCGGGGGCCCTTCCTCTATCCGTGCTCCTATTCGGAATGGTTCATTTGAGTTCGGAGCCGGCTCGGTCAGCAAGAGAGGATTGAGTAAGGTGAGCGTGCGTGTTGTGGGACTCATCGCATTCCTGCTCGTAGGTGTGTTGACTCAAAGAGGAAACGTGTCCTCCAATAGACATGAGATGCTGGACACGTTTCCTCTTTCCAGAGTGGCTGCACCCGCTGCGGGGATGGCGCCCTTTCAGGAGACCTTTCAGCAGTACCCGGCTGGCGTATTCCCATCGGGCTGGAAAGTGCGTGGCAGCGAAGCCACCGCACAGGCCGTCTACCGCATTGCTGAAGAAGACGGGAATCGATTTCTCCACGCCTATGCCAACAACCAGGATGTCCAGATCGGCATAGAACATGTCTGTGAACCTCAGGACTATCCTATTTTACGCTGGCGCTGGCGCGCGACCAAACTCCCTCCCGGCGCCGATGAGCGAGCGAAAAAGACGAATGATTCGGCCGCGGCCGTTTACGTGATATTTGACAGCCGCCTCATGCCGCGGGTGATTAAATACGTCTGGAGTTCGACGCTCGCGGTTGGCACGCGGTTCGACAGCCCGGTCTATTGGCGCGCCAAGGTCGTCGTCTTACAGCGTGGACCAGCCGAGCCTGGTGAGTGGCGACAGGAAACCATTAATTTCTACCAGGACTATAAAGACCTGTTTGGCTTTGAACCGGGCAAGGTGCGCGGGATCGCCGTGCTCTCGGACTCTGACACTATGGTCAGCGTATCGGAGGCAGCCTATGACGACTTTATGCTGCTTCCGGGGAAAACTCCTTCCCTGCTCAGCCCACACACCGCTCCGGTCAGGCTCTCACGCAGGTAAAGAGTAAGCGCCTGACCGCGCAGAACGGGACAGCCCGTTCCCCGGCATTCCTATTCGTTGTCGTATTGCAGGTCGTGGGCCACACGTTCGACCGACTTGCCGGCCGGGTCAAAATAGTTCAGCGTCTCGGTGCTGATATCCCCACCATAGATATGGACGCTCACCACCGGCTCGTCGGTCTTATTGAGGAAATCATGGACTTCCTCGTTCGGGGACAGGACGTGGGCGACATCACCCGAACGGAGATCGAGCGCGGTGGTTTCGCGGAGTTCTGCATACCCCGGCTGCGTCCCAGTGTCGAGACGTTTATACCGAATGGTATGGAGCTGGTTCCGATACACACCTTCAACGACCCAGTTTCCGGCATGATCGTGTACCCCGCTCGATCCGCCCGGAGGCCAGATGGCGACCATAATATTAAAGCAGTCTTCAGGCCCACGGTGGAGGCGATACAGGGTGAAGTCCTTGTGCTCAGTGGTAATCCGACCGGGGGCTGGTTGACAGTATTCTTCCGGCAGACTGTCGGCAGCCAGAAAACGTTCCAGCAGGGGTTCCGCCGCCGCAACAATCGCAGCGTGTTCCTTTTCACGGGCGACCAGCGCCTCCACATCTTCGGCAAGCTGTTCGAGCGTGTATGCAGCGTTGTCCTGATACGCAAGATTACTCATGACATTCCCTCCTCTGGCTGTCCTTTTTGCTCACTCGGCGCTGAAAAGCAAGAGGCTTGCGTTTTCCTTCCTCCCTTGACAAGCGCCCCGCGCATGTCAGAAATGACCCCTCGGATATTCGTATTCTTCAGTTGTAAGGAGTTTCAATCTTCATGTCCCAGGCTCAATCTCTCCGGACCCTGCTTTCCCATGACCAGTTTCTCATGGCCGCAGGTGCCTATGACGTCATTTCCGCCCGGCTTGTCGAAGAAGCGGGATTTCCGCTGGTGTACTACTCCGGCGGTGTCTCTGCTGGCGCGCTGGGCTATCCAGACTTTGGCATGCGGACGCTGACCGAGATGGTTATCCAACTCGAAGGCGTCTGTCGTGCAGTGAGCGTTCCGGTCATCGCTGATGCCGAAGCAGGCTTTGGTTCCGTCTTGAATGTCGTCAGGATGGTCCAGGAATATGAGCGGGTGCATGTCGCCGGTCTCCACATTGAGGATCAGGATGTGCCGCGCCGCTGCGGCCATCTGGGTGGAAAACGTTTGGTCTCGACCGCTGACCATGCTGCCAAAATTCGGGCCGCGGTGGACAACCGGACGAATCCTGACACCGTCATCATTGCCCGGATTGACGCGATTGGCGTGAATGGACTCGACGATGCCATGGCACGGGCGTCCGCCTGTCTGGAGGCCGGGGCAGACATGCTCTTCTTTGAGGCGTTCGAGTCGGTCAAACAGATGGAGTTGGCCTGTCGCGCATTCTCGACCGCCCCGCTTATGGTCAATATGGTTGAAGGCGGGAAGACACCATTTCTCCCCGCGCGCGATCTTGAGGATCTCGGCTTTCGTCTTGTCATCTATCCGGTCACCAACGTCCTGGCCGCGGCGTATCATATGAAAAAAACCTTACGGACGCTCCGAGAGACGGGCACCTCCCAGGGAACGTGGCACGAGATGCTGCCGTTTAATGAGGTGTTCAACGGCTTACTCGGCTGGGACCAGGCCCTGGCCTTTATCGATCACTATACGCAAACCGAGTGAAACCCATGACGGATTCTGAGCGTGTGCTCCATCCCGACCTGGCCGGTCTGTCCGAGCTCTCGGTCGCCGAACAGACAGCGCAACTGGTGCAGCTCGAGGCCACAGAGCGGCAGGAATTCCTTCTCTCGGCAAAGAACGGGGTGGCAATAGTCCGAGCGCTCTCCTCCGAGACGTTACTGTATACGCTCAAGGAGATTGGGCTACACGATGCGGTCGGACTCCTGACAATG
>WTHD01000502.1 GCA_011523265.1 Candidatus Binatota bacterium | reverse complement strand
TCTCGAAGCCGTCTCTGTCCCGCCCGCCGCGGCTGAAGCCTTTTTTTAGATTTGGATGGACGACATCCGTAAAGTATTGAGGCGTATTGAGCACGTTGAGGATAATGCCGTCGGCCAGTGCCCCGGCGAGCTGGATCATATTGGGCAGAACCGCGGCCAGATAAATAGGGACGCTGGGATAGACCGGCTCGGTGAGCCGTTGATAGTTGCGCACCTGGTAAAATTCACCGCTATATTCGACTGCCTGCGTTGGTGAGCCTTGCCACATGGTGCGAATACACTCAACATACTCACGCATGCGGGTAACGGGTTTGCGGTATTCCAGGCCGTGCCACTGCTCGTTCCAGTCCTTCGGTGCGGTCCCAAGTCCCAGAATGAAACGCCCTCGGGTGTATTCGGCGAGTGACATTGCGCCTAACTCGGTCAACATCGGCGGACGAGCAAAATGGGCGACCGCCGTCCCGAGGCGGACGGTCCGAACCGCACTGGCTATGGCGGTCAGTGGTACAAAGGCATCCCGCCACAGCTCGGCGGCCCAGATGCTCTCCGCTCCGGCGTCTTCCGCTTGTGTGGCAAAGCGGACGATATGATCGAGGCTCAGCTTATCTCCATTAAAGAGAACGCCCCACTTTAACGACTGGACTTGCACCATATAAAAGATCTCCTCGCCCTTTTGGTTTTAGGCTTCCGCCCGCGGTACCTTCTCCATCCGTGAGAGGTAAGGATAATAATATAACATAGTTTGATATTTGTGGCCAAAAAAATGTGGAGTAATTTTTTCGAGTATGCTATAGGAGGCCGTTACTTTTGTAGAGAATGCAAGGACCCGAGAGGCCCTGTTCGGAAAAGTCTTGAGAATTTTTTTGACGATTCTGGTTGGCTGCGCTCTGACCGGATGCGTGAGTCGTCCGACAAAACCTCTGGTTTTGACCGAACAGGTGGGGGCGCTCCCTATCGAATTCACGACGACAAATTGTCAGATTCCTATTCTTGATTCTCCACCCGCGCTAGCCCATGAGGTGATCGCCCGTGTGAAAACCTACGGTAACCCAGGTACGGGCATGGAAGCCATGCAGACTGCCCTGCACCGTGAGGCGTGTGCGATAGGGGCAGAGGCCATTGTCCTGCAACGGATGAAAGCCGGAGAATTCCAGGACGAAATAACGGTGGCACACGTCGGGGCGAGTACCGCCCGAGACTACCGCAGCCGGTCAGACTACGAATTCCAACTGGTTGGTTTGGCCATTCGGTATACACAACAAAATTGAACCGGAAATGCCTTCAATTATGCTGGTGAAGTAGCTCTTGGGGGTCACTTGACAGTTCTGTCCGTACTTCATAGATAAGGGAACCTAACCTCGGAATCTTACAAGCGACAACACTGTTCCCCGCATCAGTTAAGGAGAGAGTATCTTGAAAAGACAAATACGTTTGGTGGGGCGTCACACGGCTTGGAGCGTTCTGGTCGCCGCCCTCTTTACGCTGTCAGCTTGTATTGAAGCAGCCGACGAAGAGGTACTGCGCGAACTCAACGAAATGGGAGCGTCCAGGGGGAATGTGTTTCCCGACCGTGAAGACTACTATGATGCCTTTGTTCTTGACGCGAACAATGCATGGGTCTCTGGCGGACGGGGGCTTATCCTGCACGTGACCAATAACGGGCAGGATTTTGCCATGCTGGAGACCGGGGTCCAAAAGGCAATCTATGAGGTTGATTTTGCGACCGCCGAGGACGGGGTGGCCGTTGGGCAGGATGGCATAGTCCTCAAGACCGGCGACGGCGGACAGACCTGGACTCGCATTCCTATCGAATTACCGCTGCTGGACTGGCAGGTAGCCCAGCCCCACTATTTTGCGGTCAGCCGTGGTGCGGACGCCCAACATATATGGGCCGTCGGTCCGGTGGGCGCCATTATCCGTTCACAAGACGGTGGAGAGACTTGGGAGAATCTCTCGCTGTGGTGCGATATGAGCTTCGATAATTTTGCAACGTCGGACCCCGCGGATGATCCTGAGTCAACCCTGCGGCTGAATCCGTGCGATGTGACGCTGAACGGGGTGTCCTTCCCCACGAATACGGACGGGTGGGTCGCGGGCGAATTTGGGATTATCTTGCGCACCCAGGATGGTGGCGTCACCTGGCAGCGGCAACGCGATGTGCACAACCTGCCGAAATATACTCGCCCGGAACTCCCTGAAGAGGAAGCGATCCGACAGCGTATTCCCCCTCTCTATATTGAAGACCTTTTCCTGATTGATGTGGATTTTCGTAGTGCCCAGGAGGGGTATGTCACCGGGGAGAGTGGCACGTTGTTACAAACGACAGATGCGGGGGAAACGTGGACAAACATTCCCAGTGGGAGCTTTAATACGCTCTTGTCCGTCACCGCCGCTCCGGATAACAACCGTAGTGACTTTGCCACAGGTGTGCTCGGCACGCTTGCTTCAGCCACAGGTGACGCATGGCAACTTGACGAGAATATCCGCCAGGATGTGCTGACGTGGATCCGCACGGCGTCTTTTGCTCCTGATGGGCAGTTTGGCGTTGCGTGCGGAGGGAAGGGCACGGTCCTGGTCACTACCGATAGTGGCAAGAGCTGGACTACCGCGGACAAGGCAAAGCTGTATGCCGCGAACCCGTCTCTCTAACGCATTCGCTCAACGGCGCTGTCATGACTGACATATCTCTAAACAGAACATATTACTCACACACTACTACGCTCCTGCTCGCGTAAGGAGGAATAAGATGGCCCATACCCCCCCAGGTCACAAAAAAGGCACCGCCGACCGTATCATTGAAGCCTATCTGGCAGTTCTCTGGCGCCACCGTCTTGCGTATATGGTCGCTTTGGCGATCGCGACGGTCCTCTGGGGCTATCAAGCCCGTAAGGTCGAAATGTACAGCCAGTTCGCCGACCTCCTGCCCCAAGGCCACGACTACATCCAAGCCTATAACCAGCATCGGACGACCTTTGGTGGGGCCAATATTGTGACGGCGGTCCTCCAGGTAGAGGAAGGGGATATTTTCACCAAAGAAAGTCTGGAAAAGGTTCGTTACCTCACGGACCAACTCGACCAGATTACCGGTGTGGACCATAACCAGGTGGCTTCGCTCTCCCACGTCAAAATCCGCAATATCAAGACCTTGCCGGGCGGTATGGTGCGTTCGTACCCGGTGCTTCCCGTTGATGTACCGGATGATCCCAATGAGCTCAGCGCGCTGAAATTCGAGATGTTCAATAACGATATCGTTATGAACAAATACGTCTCGGAGGATGGTAAAGCCGCGCTCGTTCTTGCCGGATTTAACGAAGACCGGCTGGATTACCGGGAGATTCAACGCGAGATCACGCGCATCCGGAGTGAAATAGAAGACGACAACACAAAAGTGTACGTCGCTGGCGAGCCGGCGCTCAAAGGCTGGGTCTGGTTTTTCACCGGCGAGCTGTTCTTGATCTTCACCTTCACCGGAATAATGGTCTTTCTTGCGCTGATTATCTATTTTCGGCGAGCCTACGGGGTGCTCGTCCCGTTGATTGGCGCAGCGATCCAGACCGTATGGGGCCTGGGCTGGGTCGGCTGGTGGGGTTTTAACCTTGATCCGCTCATCCTGGTGATTCCGCTGCTGATCACGGCGCGCTCGGTCAGCCACGCAGTGCAGATGATTGAGCGCTATTTCGAAGAACTCGAGGTCTCGCAAGACCAGGAGAAAGCGGCCTTTACTTGCTTGAGCGATTTATTCCTGCCGGGCGTGACGGGTGTCATCAGCGATTCCGGTGGGATTCTCGTCCTGTCCGTGGCCACCATCCCGCTGATCGAGAAGCTTGCCTACTACGGGAGTTTCTGGGCCTTTGCCAATATCTTCTGCATTACGCATACCATGCCCATCCTGCTGTCATATTTCCCGAGGCCAAAGCAAACGGAACATTTTATTCCGCGTTGGATGGAGGTCACGTTGATTACAGTCGGCAATATCGCCACCGGGCGGACCAGCCGCTGGGTGATTATGGTCGCCGCCGCGATAACCATCTTCTTTGGCGTGCGGACCGCGATCACCGTACCGATTGGCGAGCAGGAAGCCGGCTCTCCGCTGCTGTGGCAGGATGCCCACTATAATGTGTCCGCCCGGACGATTAACGAGCGATTCGCCGGGGCCAACCAACTGGTGATCTACCTGGAAGGCGAGCGTGAGCACATCCTCAAGGAGCCGCACGTGCTCGATACGCTTGAGGAGATGCGCCGCTATTTGTTGGAGCAGGTTGAGGCAGGGGACACGCGCGAGCTGTACACTTTGGCGCGTAATTTGAACCGCCGCTATCATTATGGCGATCCACGCTGGCAGGTCATTCCGCCTGATAGATCCATCACTGGGAATTTGATTTTTGTGTATGAAGCCTCGGCTCCCATATCGGGGGTTATTCTCGAGTACACCGATATGGTCTACCAGAACGGCCAGTTTGTCGTGTTTTACAAGGATGTGAAAGGCGACACCGTCCGTGAGGCGATCGCCCGGGCGAAGAAATTCATGGCTGAGCATCCGATTGAGGCGGTGAGTCTGCGCTTGGCCGGCGGATTTATCGGAACGACGGCGGCCCTGAATGAGGAGATTGATCGCTCCGAGAAGCAGGCCGCCATGCTCGTCATTGCGACGGTTTACACCCTGGTCCTTTTGAGTTACGGTTCCATCATTGCGGCGACCCTGGTGATGCTCGCGCTGGTTGCCGCGGGGGTGGCCAGCTATATGTACGTCTCCTTTATGGGCATCGGGATTAATATCAACTCGCTGCCAGTGACCGCGGTGGGGATGGGCATTGGGGTGGACTACATCTTATACGTCGTTGACCGGATTCGACTCGAAGTCCCGCGGGCAGGAGGCGATTTGGTTGCCGGAATCAAAAAAACGGTGTCAACAACGGGTATGGCGGTGACCTTTACCGCCACGACGATGATTGCCGGTGTGATTCCGTGGTATTTTATGTCGAGTTTGCGTTTCTCCGCGGAGATGGCCTTACTCTTGGCCATTCTGCTGGTGACACACTGGTTGTCGGCGCTGACCATGATCCCGGCCATGATTGCGATTGTGAAGCCAAGGTTTGTGGTTGGGGAGCCGGTGCAGGTTGAGGAAGAGCAGCCGATGATGGCGGAGCCGAGTCCGCAACCATCGAGCTGATAAAAATTTGGGGGATTGTTGTAACGAATGCCCCGCCTGGGGGGGTAGTCAAAGATTTTCCCTTCGTGAGGGCGAAGGGCAAGGAAGGAGGCCTCGTTATGAAACGAGCAGGGAGAGGGAAGCTGACCGGTCTCTGGCTGGGTATAACAGCCATTGGCCTGAGTATGGCGCTCGCCATTCCATCGGCGGATGCGGCTGGGCGCAAAGATAGAGGATTTATGGATAGTTTCGAGAGAATGGCGATCCACGGTTATGTGGATAATTTCTCCATTCTACGGAGCGATAACTTTAAAGACGACTATCATGTCGCGTCGTCCCGCTACCGGGCCAGCGTGCAGTTGGCCGGCCCCCTGTACGTCATGCAGGACTACTTCCAGCGCTTCGAGTATTTCATCGAGTTGCGGCCCGAGTACGAGTCGATCTACGACATAAGTCACAGGTTCGGAAACGGTCGAAATGGTAAGCCCTCCGGGCGCTCTGGTAAGCCCAGTCCGAACAATGTGGCTCTTCTTGAAGGCCACGGACTCGCCCCCCGCAACTATGGTGGGTTCTGGCCGAAGGAACCGAACGCGACCGGCGGTGGAAATATTGAGTTCTTGCACACCTTGACACCCGGCTCGACGTACGGCGTGCCCGGTCGCGATGTGGATTCGCGGAGCCGAGGGTATTACGGCTTGGACGCCAGCCAGAATGACCTGCGCTTCGGGATGCTGCGCGAGACCAATATGGACCTGTACTATCCCGTCCGCGAGGCGTATTTGGACCTCTTCTGGAGGGGATTAGGCGGTCGCAACTGGCTGCGTATCGGAAAGCAGCAGCATGTGTGGGGGAAGGCCGACTTCTTCCGCCTGCAAGACATCGTCAATCCGGTCAACTTCGGCGACCACTTCTTCATTGACCTGTTCGACGATACGCGCGTGCCGCTGTGGTCGGCTCTGTTTGAGCATCGCTTCGGCAACATCGGCTTTCTGCGCGACGTGGCCGGTAGTGTGGTCTACGTTTTCGACCGCCACACGCCGACCGGTCTCGGCCACCCGGCCCAGCCGTGGGCCACGGGCTTCGGCCGAACGATCGACGGGTTCGTGTTCGGGAACGACCTGTTTTCGTCGGTTGTTTTCCCGAATATGGCCGACCACTACTCCGGGGCAACCGCGGACCGGCCGTATGTGCCGTTCAAGAACATGGCGCTGTACAAGAACCGCGCCCCGCACTGGAACCTGAAGAACGGTGGTGTCGGCATGCGCTGGGAAGCCACTGTCGGCAACCTGCGTATCCAGGTCACCGACTATTTCGCCTTTCCCGACTTGCCGGTGACCGGATGGGACCGCCTTAACATCCTTAACACTCCGGGCTGTACGACGGACGGAAATGGGAACAGTATTCTGCCTGCTGACCGGAATGACGCGCCGATCACGGCGGAACAATTGGCCGGCGCAGACCCCAAGTCATTTCACAAGGACGGTGGCACGCTTGTTAATTCAGCCTTTGGTCCAGTAGTAACCGGCGTCAAGCCGAAGCAGATTCAGATACGCGAAGCAGGCGTCTTCAAAGAAGGTCAGGCGGGATACGGCACCAAGGCGAAAAACCGCCATGCCAAATATGCGAACCTGTGCGGCCTCGGTGGCTCGCTGTCTGCCAGATATCGCAAGACGAACACGCTGGGCCTGTCGCTCGACTGGTTCGAGCCATACACCGGCTTTGTGGTCCGCTGGGAATCGTCCTGGAGCACCAACGTGATGCTGAACGACACCGCCAAGATTGATCTGGTCGGGGACGGTAACGCATTCAAGTGGGTCCTGGGGATCGACCGACCGACCTTAATCCGCTGGCTCAATCCAACACGGAGCTTCTTCCTGAGCGCCCAGGCGTACGGCACCCACTATCCCGGCTCGCGGGCTGGCCGCCGTGGTATCGTGAGTGAGAACAATAACTTCATCTTCACCGTGTTCGCGCAGAACCACTTTATGCGCGACCAGTTGGTCTACCTGGTCTTTGGTGCGTTCGGCACCGCAGCCCAGGACGGCACGACCGGCGGGAATATCGAGTATCTGATCACCAACAACTGGTCGGTGACGCTCGGTTTCACCGCATTCCTAGGCGCACGGCATCGTCACGACCTTGGCTCGTTCGCGGTGTTCAACGATGGCACGTGCTACGGTGGCCTTAGTGGTCCAGGCTCTTGTCAGGGACCATATTCGGAAGCTGGCTTCGGCCTGTTCCACATGCAGGCCGGTGGCTCGGAGCGGAACCAGATGAACGAGTTCTGGGGTCGCCTGCGCTATCGGTTCTAGGGTGTGTAGGGGGTGGTGTACGCATCGCCCCCATTGATGCCAACAGTATAAAAATACCTGCTGAAGAATTATTGACTTCCTAAAAAAGTCAACTAAAAATAAAGCGGTAAATTTTCTTAATGAGGAGGATTTATGAAACGACTTATAGTGTTTTCGTTTCTCGCGGCCTGCAGCCTGTTGTGGGCGCAGACCAGCGTACTGGCGCAGGGCGGCGACGCGACCACGTACACGCGCGATACATTCGAGCAATGGTTCAACGAGACCAAAGACGCCGAGCCGGAATTTAAGGCCGGCGACGTGCTGACGCACGCCGACCTGCCTAAGGTAAGACCGTTCATGTTCCCCGGCTATTTCGAGCAGTTCGAGAAGTGGAACGACGGTACGCTGCAAATGGAGATAGCCGAAACCTATAACGTGACAGTACACCAGGTCGTGCGGGACTGCGACGAGAAGTTCCAGAAGCAGGTCTCGCTGGCCGCGGACGGCGCGCTCGAGAACTACATCTGCGGCTATCCGTTTTCGAACGACGATATCAAGACCGAGACGGACATGAGCGTCGCCGGCCTCAAGGTGGCCTGGAACTACGACAAGCGCTTTTACTGGCGCGGCTACTTCGTCGCCAACGCGCTGAGCACGTGGCTGAGGTTCGGCGGTGAGCACGAGACTCCAGAGCCGACGAAACCACCCGATGCCTGGATTGGTGGTGAAATCGATATCGACACGGACTGGGACTACGATTACGAGAAGATCTACGGCGGCGGCGGCACCTACGAGCGCAGCTTGGGAACCTTCTATCACAAGGCCTATCACTCCCAGATGGCCATGTTTCCGGAAAACAACTACAACCTGCCCGAAAACGATGACGCCGGGACCGTGCACTGGAAGGAGTTCACCGGCTTCTTCGAGCCGTACGATGTGCGGGGTACTGCGTTCATCATCCAGCGCTATATTGACCCGCGCCGGACCGATGACGGCTGGGCCTACGTTCCGAGCCTGCGGCGCGTACGGCGTATTTCGGCCGAGGTGAAGTCTGACTCGCTGATGGGCACCGAGCATACCCTGGAAGACTTCTACGGCTTCTCAGGCCGTCCGCTCGAGTGGGACTGGGTGTTCTGGGGTCCCAAGAAGTTCCTGACCGTGCACGCCCTGACCAAATGGGAAGACGACGGCGTGCGCTACGGCGGGCCCGACGGCTGGCTCAACGACGACATCTGGCAGGTCCGCGAGCTGTTCGTGGTCGAGCGGATTCCGAAAGACCCGCGCCATCCGTACAAGAGCGCGATCATGGCGATCGACCCGCAAACCTGGGAGACCTGGAACCACATCGCTTTCGACCGTAAAGGGAAGCTGTGGAAGTTGTGGCAGTGGGGCTACCAGTGGTCTGACGATTCCAAGAAGTACACGTACATGAACGCCAATCGTGGCGCGATTCACTGGCGGAACGTAGACACGGTCGACATCCAGAACGGTCGCGGCAATCTGTGGCGCGAATACGCCGGCGGTCTGCCTGACTTTTCGATGGACTACATTAATGGCCTGTACGACCTTAACCGTCTGACTGAGCTGCACCGCTAAACAGCCTCAGAAGACATCTCCAAGGGGGAGCAGATATCTGCTCCCCCTTGTCCTTTCGGGTTACGAACGGTGAGAGCATGGGCTTCAGCATGAAAAGCATCCTGACTATCGTCGTGAGCCTTGGCGTTCTGTGTGTCGCCGGTGACCTCCGGGCAGAAGGAGAGCCGCAGCCAACTGCACCCAAAGCCACCGCGTATTACGGCTGGCTGGATAAATTTGAAAACCCGTCTCACCAACCGTCGACCCCAACCCAGAAGAGTGATGCTCGCACGCTGACTGAAAAAGGTCAGGCTGAACAGGCCACGCAACACGACATTGCTTCAGTCGAGACACCTCCTTCGACAGAGAGTGGAAGCGTTGCGGTTCCCGACGCTAGCATCGAGGAGGAGACCGCTGCTCCGGGTGAGGGTCTGGGCTGCTATTACCACCGTGCCTACTATTCTCACCTCCCCATGTTTAAGGATGACGTCTATTCGTTGCGCGGCTCTTTTGACGTGGCGGAAACCTTTCATAAGCCATCCGAAGACGTCATTTCTGTACCTCCTGATCAGGCGACGCAGACGGAATAGTCTGTCTTGCAGGGTTATGAACCCTTCCTCATGTCTCGGCTCTCACTTGTAGTGAATAGTCCAAGACGAATCCTCAGCGTCGTTGCTGCCTTTGCTGTCTTCAGTTTGGCGCCGTTTGCTTCTGGGGCGGACGAGGCGCCGGGTACCCGCCTCAAGCAATTAGCCGAAGAGGCCGGGCGCTTGCACGCGGCTGGAAAATTTCAAGCTGCCATTCCCGTTGCGCGCGAACTGCTTGGGCAAACGGAAAAGATCGCCGGCCCCGACCATCCGCTCGTCTCTCAAAGCCTCAATAACCTCGCCCTCCTTCTCCAGCAGACCCGTCAATACACGGAAGCTCGTCAGCTCTTCGAACGAGCGCTGGGCATTGACGAGAAGGCGCTTGGGAACAACCATCCCGGTATTATCCGCAGTCTGACCAATCTCGCCCTGGTGCTCCAGGATCAGCAGCAGTTCGATGCTGCTCGTCCGCTGTTCGAGCGGGCCCTGAGCATTACAGAGGCCGCCTATGGGCAGTCGCATGCCGCGGTTGCCGTGAGTGTCGGCAACCTGGCCATGCTGTACAAGGAGCAAAAACAGTACGAGCAGGCCCGTCCGCTTTTTGAACGGGCGTTGACGATCCATCAACAGCAGCTCGGGAACGAACATCCGGCTGTTGCGCTGAGTATGATTAATCTGGGCGAGCTGTTGATTGCGACCAAGCAGTATAACGGCGCCCGAACCTTACTCCAGAGTGCGCTTTCCATTCATGAGCGCACGCACGGCGCTCAGCATCCTGTTGTTGCCGACGACCTGACCCGGTTGGGGCTGCTCATGAAGGAAATGGGCAATTACCCCGAGGCAGGAGAAATACAGCAACGCGCACTCGAAATCCGAGAGACGGCACTAGGCCCGTCACATCCCGATGTGGCTGCGAGCCTCAACAATCTCGGATCGGCGTTATATCAAATAGGAGAATTCGCCAAAGCAAGACCCATGTTTGAGCGGGCTGCCGAGATATATGCCGCTGCCTATGGTTCGACGCATCCAGACGTAGGCACCAGCCTGAACAACCTGGCGTCTCTGTTGTACCAGGTCCGGAACTATGCTGAGGCCGCACAGGTCTATGAGCGCGTCATTGCGATCAACGAACAAGCGCTGGGCAAGGACCACCCTGTTGTGGCGATGAATCTGAACAATATGGCCTTAGCCCTGCGCGAGGGGGGGGATAGCGTCCGTCCGTTGCCCTTGTACGAGCGCGCGCTTCAGATTACCGAGACGGCCTATGGCCAGGCCCATCCCAATGTGGCGGTCAGTCTGAATAACCTGGCTTCTCTGCACCATCAGAATGGTAACTTTGAGACCGCCCGTCCGCTGTTCGAACGATCCGTGCGGGTGATGAAGACCGCGCTGGGTGAGGATCACCCGAATATTGCTACGAGCCTGAATCAGTTTGCGCTGTTCCTGAAAGATGCCGGGGACCTTGCCGCCTCTCAGCAGTATTATGAAGAAGCTCTGGCGGTTGAGACCAAAGCGTTGGAACCTGGGCAGCGTGATATTGCGGTCAGTCTGAATAATCTGGCCACGACCCTGAGCGGCATCGCTGACCTCCTCCAGGACACCAAGGATTATACGACATTCTTACCCCTATACGAGCAGGCCGCTTCAGCTATGGAGGCGTCGCTTGGTGCAGACCATCCGAACGTTGCGCTGAATCTCCGAACCCAGGCGATGTTCCATGCAGAGCAGGGAAAAAATGAAGAGGCGGTGTTGCTCACGGAGCGAGCGGTCCACATCCAAGAGGAAGCCCTGCCCGCGGACAGCCCAGTGATCCGCGAGACGCTTGAACAACTCGTTCGGCTGTATGAAAAGACCGGGAAGACGGACGCGGCCCAACAGACACGCGACCGTTTGAGAGCTCTGCAAGCGGCTCCTCCTCAAGAGTAAGACCTCCCCCGGAGAGAAGCACCGCCTTTTCAGCAAACAGGATTCTTGATTAGGTAGGATTGTCTCGGACACAAAGGAGTTGTGTATGCGTCGGGTTGCCCTGGTTGGGGCGGGACTGTCACGCTTTGGGGTGCGCGCCGCCGGCTTTCGGGAACTGCTTGCCGAGGCCGGCCGGGCCTGCTTTACTTCTGTTCCGCACTTGACTCCCAAGGACATCGAAGGGTTGGTCGTCGGTGCCGTCCTGCCCGAACGGGCGGCCTTTCAAAGTCATATTGCTCCGCTTGCCGCGGAAACGCTGGGCATTCAGCCTAACAAGCTCTCGGCCCGGACCGAACATATGTGTGCCAGTGGTACTGCGGGGATACGCTATGCCTACGCATTTATTGCCGCCGGTCTGGCCGATGTCGTCATGGTGCTGGGGGTCGAGAAGCTCAATCTCCCCAATATGGGTGAGGCCGTACTGAATATGGGGACCGGGGTAGACCGAGACTGGGAGGCCTGTTTTGGACTCACTGCTCCGCCTTCCTTTGCCCTGGCCGCCCAACTGCATATGGCCGAATACGGCACCACAGAGGAGCAGCTTGCCCATGTGGCGGTGAAAAATCATACGCATTCAAGCAAAAATCCGTACGCCCATTTTCAGAATGGCGTTACCTTGGATGCGGTCGTGTGCTCGCGCATGATCGCCTCCCCGCTGCGGCTGTTTATGTGTTCTCCTATCACGGATGGTGCGGCTGCCGTTATCCTGGCGAGCGAAGAGCGGGCCAAAGAGATAACGGACAAGCCGGTCTTTATTCATGGAACCGGGCAGGCCGTCCATGGGTTTTCGGTCTCCAGCCTCGACCCCGATTATGCCAGTTGGCCGGCCATGAAACAGGCCGCCGGGGACGCCTACGCTATGGCCGGGATACAGGCGAGCGCTGTGGATTTTGCCGAGGTCCACGACTGTTTTGCCATCGCTGAGATTATTGCCTATGAAGAGCTTGGATTCTGTCCGAAGGGTGAAGGTGGTCCGTTTGTTATGGAGGGGCGGTCCGATTACGGTGGGGACGTGGTTGTCAATCCTCGCGGCGGGCTGATGGGCTGCGGCCACCCGCTTGGGGCTACAGGTGTGGCTCAGGCGGTCGAAGCCTTTTGGCAACTGTGCGGGGAAGCAGGCGAACGGCAGGTTCCGGAGGCGCATATCGGACTGACGCATAATAATAGTGGGATGGGTGAGCATGTGGTCATGATTTATGGGCGGGAGTAGCTGCCTATGAGCGAATATTTCCGCGCCATTGACCCCTTTCCGCTTCAGGGCAGTCAGAATACTCGACTGGCTCCGTTTTATGAGGCCCTGCGGTCGCAAAAGCTGCTCACCACATTCTGTCCACAGTGCGCCCTGTGCCACTGGCCGCCGCGTGTAGTCTGTCCGGAGTGTCTCTCAGACCAACTCGACTGGATTGAGCTCTCGAGCCGGGGGACGATCCACGCCTATACCATTCAAGATACCGGCGTCCCTCCGGGCTTTCCGCGTCCATTGATTTTCGCTGTGGTCCGCGTCGAAGGGCTGAGGATCTTCACCCGACTGGTTGAAACAGAGCCCAACCAGGTTGAGCGGGGGCGTACTGTACGTCTCTTGCCGTCCGCGGTCGGACAGGACCCTGAGGGCATTGAGCGCTATGTGCCGACATTTACCCTGGTCCGAGGGGGTGCGGGGGAGACTTCCCCCGTGAAAATTGTCACAGCATGAAGTACAAAATCGGTATTGACGTCGGTGGCACGTTTACCGACTTTCTTGTCACTGACTCGCAGGGCGCGGCTCAAGTCTATAAGACGCCGACCACGCCGTCGCAGCCCGCGGTCAGTGTCTTGCAGGGACTGCGAAAGATCGCTGCTTCTTTTGATCGTGAGCTGTCGGATTTCCTCGGTCGAGTCAGCGTCATTGTTCATGGGACGACCATTACGACCAATGCCGTCTTGACCGGGGAAGGAGCCAAAGCCGCCTTTCTGACGACCCGTGGCTTTCGTGATGTGCTCAATATGCGGCGTGGGCTACGCGACCGTCAGTACGATAGCAAATACGGTCCGCCGCCGCCTTTGGTTCCTCGGGCGCATATTTATCCTATTCGTGAACGGGTCAATGTTGAGGGCGCAGTGGTGACTCCCCTGCACGAAGCGGATGTGATGGACGCGATTGCACACATCCGGGCGCATGCCATTGAGGCGGTGGCGATCAGCTATCTGTGGTCCTTCTTAAATCCGGCCCATGAACGACGAACCGGTCAACTCATCCAGGATGCCTTACCCGATGTATATGTGTCCTTATCCTCCGAGGTGTTGCCGCAAATCCGGGCCTATGAGCGACATTCCACCACCGTCCTCAATGCCACGGTCGGTCCTCCGCTGTCGCGCTATCTGACTCAGCTTGAAAGCCAGTTGGACGCATCGGGCTTTGCTGGCGTCTTGCTTATTATGCAGTCGAACGGTGGGGTGATGTCGCCCCACCTGACTCGGCGCTTTGCCGCGAATACCCTCTTATCCGGCCCGGCGGGCGGGCCCATGGCCGGAGTGTTCTATGCTGACACTTATGCCCTGTGTGACGTGATTACGGTTGACATGGGCGGGACCAGTTTTGATGCCTGTCTCATCCACGACCGTCAGCCCGTGACAACAACAGAAGGCGAGATTGGTGGCCACCGGCTCGCTCTGCCCTTGCTGGACATCCACACGGTTGGCGCTGGCGGGGGCAGTATTGCCTGGATTGATGCCGGGGGGATCCTCCAGGTCGGGCCCAAGAGTGCCGGAGCCGAGCCAGGTCCGGTATGTTACGGCCGTGGCGGGGTCGAACCCACGGTGACAGATGCCAACTTGGTTCTTGGCTATCTTTCCTCAGGCGGTCTATTAGGCGGGGAGATGCCTCTTGATTATCACGGGGCTCAGCGCGCGGTGACAAACAAGATCGCTGAGCCCTTGGGCCTCTCTCCTACTGAGGCTGCCGAGGGTATCTATCGCATTGTGAATGCCAATATGGCGGCCGCGCTTCAGGGTGTTTCGATCGAACGGGGCTATGATCCACGCGAGTTTGCGCTTGTGGTTGCCGGTGGAGCAGGGCCGCTGCACGCCGGAATGATAGCCCGAGAATTGGATATCCTGCTGACCGTGATTCCCCAGGAGTCGTCGGTATTCTGTGCGGCCGGCATGCTGATCTCTGATTTGCAGCACGACTACGTTCAGACGTTCACCCGAGACTGGGACGCCATCGTTCCCGACGATATCAACCGTACCCTGGGGGAGATTGAAGAGCAGGCGCGAGTAACGTTGTCATCAGAAGGCATCCCCGCCGAGAAAATACAAATCCACACAACGTTCGATGTGCGTTATATTGGCCAATTTCACGAAGTCGAAGTCCCGGTTCATCCTCCTCTTTCGGAATCTGAGTTGGCGGCAGTCGCCGCACGTTTTCATCGCCTCCACGAGACGCTCTATGGGTATGCCATGCCGGAAGCTCCGTTGGAAATGATCAATCTGCGGGTCAAGGCGCTAGGGCTCACGGAGAAACCGCGACTCACGCCAAGTCCGTTTGTGGCCGCAGACCCGGCCGTCGCGCTCAAAGGCAAGCGGCGGGCGTACTTCTCCGGGACGCCATATCAGGTTGCTGTCTATAATGGGGACCAGTTCGACTGTGGCATGGCTCTGAGCGGACCGGCGTTGATCGAACAGGCCAACACCACAGTCCTTGTTCCGCCCAGCTATCGTTTGGTCTGTGACGCCTACCGTAATTATGTCATGCACCCGGCTGAGCGACCGCTTGATGAAATCCTCGCAGGCTTGGGCGGGCGGACATCCGAGGGGGCTCGGGGGAAACTTCCCCCGTGAAAATTGGCACAGTGCGGAAGGGGCATGGAATGCAAATGGACAGGATTGATCCGATCCTCATATCGGTCATCGCGAATCGTCTGGACTCGATCACCAAAGAAATGGGCCAGACCATGCTGCGGACCTCGCGCTCGCCCATTTTTAGTGAGGCGCGCGATTTTGTGACCGCAATTTATGACCGCCAACTCCGTTTGGTCGCCCAGACGGCCTATATCCCCATCCTGCTGGCCGCAACGCCCTGGGCGGTCCGCTCGATTGCTGAGACCTATGCCGACGACACGCACGAAGGCGACGTCTTCATTCTCAACGACCCGTATCGGGGCAATAACCATCCGCCCGATTTTACGATTGCCAAGCCGGTTCATATTGATGGCGAATTGCGCTTCTGGTCGGTCACAAAAGGCCATCAAGCCGACACCGGTGGCGGCGGCGCGGCGGGCTATCACCCGGAAGCACGCGATGTGTGGGATGAGGGGCTGCGGATTCCACCGGCTAAACTCTATGAACGGGGCAAGGTGAATCGCGGCCTGTGGGAAATGATTGTGTCCAATGTGCGCCTGCGGTTTTTGGTCGAGGGCGACCTGCATTGTCTGGTTGGTGCCGCCGGCCTGGGCGAACGCAATATTATCGCGCTGGTAAAAAAACATGGCATCTCTACTGTCGAACAGGTCGTTGAGCACCTCCTGGCTGCCTCGGAAAAGCATATGCGCGAGGAAGTTCACGCGATCCCGAACGGCACGTATCTGGCCGAGCGACAGATCGATAACGACGGGATTGTCCACGGTCGGCCGGTGACCATCCGAGTGAAAGTCGAGGTGCAGGACGAGTCTGTGATGTTCGATTACTCAGGCTCGGATAACCAAGTCCTCGGTTATGTCAACAGTCCGTTTGCCAATACTGCTTCTGCGACCTACCTGGCGCTGTTTACTCTGGTCAACCCCGATGTACCGCATAACGAAGGGGCCATGCGTCCGGTTTCCATTGTGGCGCCGAGCGGGAGTGTGGTGAACCCGGTCGAACCAGCGCCAAGCACGGCCTGCACGGTCCTAACGGGCGAAACCATAACCGAAGCGGTCTGGCTGGCCCTGTCGGAGGTTATCCCCGAGCGCGTTCAGGCCGCCTGGGGCCGCTGGTGTGCACCGGCCACCACGGGGATGAACCCACGTACCGGCCGGCCGTTTGGAGAGATTCATTTTTTAAGTAAAGGTGGCGGTGGAGCCACGGCCGGCTTTGACGGGTGGGACCATATCGGGACTGCCATATGCTTGGGGGGACTGCGTTCGCCGGACCCTGAACTGCACGAATTGGTCAACCCGTATTTTATCGAGCAGTTTGAGTATTGTCAGGATAGTGCCGGAGCCGGGCAATGGCGGGGTGGCATGGGTGTGGCCTATCGCTGGCGGGTCGAAGCCGACAATATTGCGTGTGCAAACTTCGGGAGCGGTACCCAACCCGCCACGGCACCGTTCGGCCTGCGGGGCGGACAGGGCGCACCGCCCAACCGGCAGGTTTTTCACTATGCCGATGGCCGCACGGAAGAGAGTATGGCCAATTCCACGAGTATTCTGTCCAGAGGAGACGAAGTGGAGCTATTCTCAAGTGGCGGCGGCGGATTTGGCGACCCGAAGCAGCGAGCGATCGAAAAAGTCGTACAAGACGTAAGGGATGGATTGGTCTCGATGGCAAGCGCACGGCGAGACTACGGAGTGGTGATGAATCCAACAACGTTTGTTGTTGACGAAGCGGCAACCGCACGGCTACGCAATGGGAGATGAGGGGAGAGTACGACCCGCTTCAAGCTGGAGGAATGAGGAGATGCGATTCAGTGTCATGATTTGGCCCTACTCGGGCCAAACGATAGAACCGGTTGTTCGCCTCGCCCAGTGCGCCGAAGCCTGTGGCTTTGAGACGGTGTATGTCGGTGATTCGCAGATGCTGTGGAACGACGTCTACGTCTGTCTGGCCTGCTGCGCCCAAGCCACGCAACGGGTGAAACTCGGGCCCGGTGTGACGAATCTGGTCACCCGTCATACAACCGTGACGGCCAATGCAATGGTCTCACTCAATATGCTCAGTCAGGGGCGGGCCGTGCTCGGCATCGGCGCGGGAGACTCGGCCGTGAGAACCGCGGGTCTCTCTCCGGCTAAGCGAGATCAACTGCGTCGGGATGTTGTTTTCATTCGCCACTTATTTTCAGGACAAGAGGTGGAAGCTCCGGCTGTGTCCACCCCTGGGGACAAGAAAACATGGGGACAGGAAGTCCGGCTGAGGGTGGCCGGAGCCGAAGAGTGGGGGAAAGTGCCCATTGAGATTGCGGTCATGAGTCCACGGGCCGCCACGTTGGTCGGTGAAATAGGCGACGGCGTTATTGTTGACGGCCATATGGGTGGAAACGGAGAGGGCGCGCGGGTTGCGGTCGAGGCGGCGAGTGAAGGCGCGCGAAAAGTGGGTAGGGACCCGGCCCGACTCCGCTTTATCGCCGCGATTGATGCAGCTATTGACGATGATCGGAATGCGGCGCTCGATCAAGTACGCCCGACTGCTGCGCGGAATATTGCCAATAAACTCTGGCTCCCGGACACACTCGGCCTTGAGCATGCCGATGTCGTGAAAGCGGTGACCGAAAGCTACCGCTTCTATGAACATCTTGACTTGACCGCCAAACATCGTGAACTTATTCCTGATGTCGTTGCCCAGAAATGTACCATTGCGGGCACGCCTCAGGACTGCATTGACAAAGCATGTGAGCTCAAAGCCGCCGGCCTGACCGATATTGCTATTTTTGTGACCACCCAGAATGAAGCTGCGGCGCGTATGACGCTGGAACGATTTGCCAAAGAAGTCATCCCCTCAGTGAGATGACGTGTGGAGAGCCGGAAAAAGGGAGACGCCGAGATGGCTGCCGAAGACCTGGTCAAACTCTGGGAAGAGCATGTTATAGGCGAGTTTGTCGAAAAAGACGAAGAGCTTTCGCTTTCGACCATGGTGGAGGATGCATCGGTCATGCACATGCCGACGCGCTCTGGCGGAAAGGGCAAGGCCGAACTTCGCACCTATTATCGGGACATGTTCATTCCCTCGATTCCCGATGAGTGGGAACATGTCATGACGAACCGCGTGGTAACCGAAGACTGTATTGTCGAGGAAGCCACAGTCCATATGGTCCATTCGAAGCAGATGGATTGGTTTCTGCCTGGGATTCCTCCGACCGGCAAGACCGTCACGGCGGAATTAGTCATTATCATTGAGTTCCGTGAGGGGAAGATGTCCGCGGAACGCATTTACTGGGACCACGCGGCGGTACTGCGGCAGATAGGCCAACTCGCATAGTTGGGCCGCAGGTCGCCCTCTGAGGGAGAGCTGGCAAGCGCATACCTCGGGCCAGACGAAAGGAGTAAGGATGAAGAAATACCGTCAGGCCTACAGTCTTCTCATTCTCTTGCCCTTGCTGCTGCTCGTCAGCGAGATACCCTTTACCGCAGCTGGTGAGGAAGAATCCGCAGTGGATCAGGCCAGGCAGGGTGATTTACTCGGGGCGGTTATCACCTATAAGGCCAAGCATGACCCGACCGCAAAGCGCGGGCTTGTCGCACTCCAACAACTCGCGCTTGAGGTCTTACGACTGGGACTGCGATTGAGCGACCCGCATGAGCGGAACGTGGTTGCCGGCATCCTTGGGCGACGGGGTGATTCTGCAGGGTTAGTCGTTCTTGATGAGGCTCTACAGTCAGACCGGCCCATGCTTCGCCGGACCGCAGCCGACGCCCTGGGCGATATGGCGACGCCCGATGCCGTTGGGCTGCTGCGTCGGCTCTATTACACAGACTCAGTAGGGAAGCGCCTGGCGTTGTCGGGCTTACGACGGACGCGGGACCGAACCGCGCTCCTGCTCTATCTTGATGCCGTAAACAGCTCGGATATCCGACTGCGCACCCAAGGGGCGGGTGGTCTGGGCGAACTCCGCTCTGCCGTGGCGTCTCCGGTGTTACACACGCTCCTCAAAACAGAAAAAGACCCCATCGTTGCCATCACGCTGGCGTGGTCACTGGCTGCGACGGGCGATGCAACCGGACTCGCCTACCTCACTGCGAAACTGAGCGATGCAAGTGAGCAAATCCGCGATGCCGCAGTTGGATTGCTCGGATCGCTCGATGACCCGAGCATCGTCGTATTGCTGCGGACCGTCCTTCAATCCGACCCGTCTGAAATGGTCCGCACCACAGCCGCCGCCTCCCTCACACATTTCAAGGACGCGAGTGGCCTCCCCCTTGTCCAGCAAGCGTTGGAGCATGTTGATTTTCGTATTCGTCTGGCCGCCTCCGTTTCCTTCACCCGCATGGACTATGGGACGGCGAAGCCGCTGATTGTGAAAGCCTTGCAGTCCCGGGACCCGTTGACGCGTTCCAACGCGTATCAGGTTATTGGCCAAAATCAGGATGCCAGCGTCGCGTCTGAGGTGATTGCAGCGGTGGGGCGAGAGCAGGACCTGTATGCCAAGGCGCAGGGGTTATGGACGATCGGGCGGATCGGTGGGGCCGAGAGTGTTCCTCAACTCCTGGACATGCTCGCCGCAGAAGAAGAAACGATGCGGCACGCCTCTGCGGAGGCCCTGGTCTTCATCAGTGATCGTCTGTTACAGCAAAGAGGGAGGCCGCAGCGGTAGAGGATGTTCGGCTCTTTACGTCCGGTAGGCCGCTTGATAAGAAGCCGTCGGTTCGGCCTTCGGGTTGAGCCGGGAGGAAGAATCGGAGAGAAATCAGCACAGGAGGAAATATATGGCTGCGTTCGATACAGGCTGGATGGAGCACTGGCAAGCCCTGGTTAATCAGGACAGCGTGACCAAGATCATTGGCAGACATTTGACCACGGATGTCCTATTGGCTTTCGGTGATACCACCTACGTCGTGTCATTCGTAGGCGGAACGATACCGAAAGTCTCGGCCAATATCGGACCCGAATCGACCTACGCGTTTGCTCTGCGTGGTCCCGCGGAAACCTGGGCAAAGTTTATCCAGCCTATCCCTCCGCCCATGTATAATGATATCTGGGCAATGGCCCATCCACTTCACGGACGCCTGCAGATTGAAGGCGATGTCAAAGTCATGTGGCAGAACCTGCGGGCCTTTACCTGGACACTTGATTTAATGCGTAATGTACAAGAATAGGAGTAAGAGCCATGGCGAATATTGAACCCATTACTGGTCGTTATGTGCGTGTCCCGTACGAGGGAGAAGACTATCGGGTGTTTTATGAGGAAGCCGGGCAGGGCGTCCCCCTCGTGTGTCTCCACACGGCGGGCACGGATACGCGCGAGTGGCGCCACCAATTGTGCGATATCGATATCAACGGCGACTTTCGGGTGATCGCGCTCGATCTGCCTCGACATGGAAAATCCATTCCGCCCACGGGCTGGTGGAAGGAAGAGTATAAATTGACAGCTCAGTTTTACTCGGAATTCCTGATGGCTTTCTGTCAGGAGCTCGAACTCGACAATCCGGTTATCATGGGCAGCTCAATGGGCGGGAATATCTGTCTGCACTTGGCCCGCAACTTCTCGTCGGACCTGCGCGCCCTGATTGCGATTGAAGCCTGCGACTACTCACCCGGCTGGTGGCTGGACTGGCTCTGGAATCCCCATGTGCACGGCGGCGAAGCGTGTGCCACCTCGGTATATGGACTGATGGCACCGCAGAGCCCGGAAGAATATCGCCGAGAGACTTGGTGGTATTATTCCCAAAGCGGTCCGGGCATCTTCAAGGGTGACTTGTATTTCTACAGCGTGGATCACGACTTCCGTGAAATGGCAGAACAACTGTCGGGCGACATTCCCATCTACTTCATGACGGGCGTATACGATTTTGCCTGTACGCCGGAGATGACGGAAAAAACGGCCAAAAAAGTCAAGAACTCCGAGTGTATCATCATGGAAGAAATCGGCCATTTCCCCATGTGTGAGAATCCCGTGACGTTCAAAAAATATCTGATGCCAGTCCTAGCCAAGATTCTCCAAACGGGCTAAGGCTGGGAGAGTATGCTGGAGCGGGACTGCAACGGAAAGCCGCTCGAGGTCAGGAGGAAATCCTATGAAATTTAACCTTTTTGTCCTGCCGACCATTCCGGCGACGTTCGAGGAGCGCGAACGGCTGCGACCTATCGGCCGCAATAACGACAAATATCAAGAAATGCTCACGGAGTTGCGCGAGATTGCGCAACTGGCCGAAGAGTTCGGCTTTGACGCCATGTCAACCACCGAGCACCATTTTCATTCCGAGGGCTATGAGGCGTCTATTGCGCCGCTGATGCTGTATACCGACCTTGCGGCACGGACCGAGCGCATCAAGTTTGCCTCGCTCGGATTGGTCTTACCCACCTGGGACCCGCTCCGGGTAGCAGAAGAGATCGCCGTCATTGATCATCTGACCAAAGGGCGCTTTATTGCCGGCTTTGCCCGAGGCTATCAGGATCGTTGGACCAATGTGCTTGGCCAGCACTACCATGTGACTGGCGCACCCATGGATGGCTCTGAGGTGGATGCGCATAATCGGGCGGTCTTTGAAGAAGTCTTCAAGATTATGAAGACCGCCTGGACCGAAGAGTCCATTCGGCTCAAGACCAAGTACTACGAAGTCCCGACCCCCTATGAACACGGCATTCAGCGCTGGCCAGTCGCCAAAAACTGGACCTCGAAATACGGGGCTGAGGGAGAGGTAGATGAAAACGGAGCGGTGCAGCGAATTTGTGTCGTCCCTAAACCCTATACCCAACCCCACCCGCCGATCTGGCAGCCGTTTTCGGTCAGTGAGAAAACGATCCGCTGGTGTGCCACCGAAGGGATTGTACCGTGGATTCTGATTTCGCATCCTCCTGCGTTCCGGGAGCTGTGCGAAGCTTATCGTGACGAAGCGGCCAGACATGGCCGGAATCTCGAACTCGGAGAGAGTATCGGCGCCTTTCGGTCGGTGCATATCGGGAATACGTATACCGAAGGCTATTCCCTCGGAGCGGAAACGCAGGGAGCCGGATTCATCCAATATTTCGCCGGGTTCGGCTTCTTTGAGGCCTACCGCTATCCTGGCGAGACAACCCCAGTTCCTTGGAAGTTCGAGCGTATGGTCGAGGCGAAGTATTCGCTGGTTGGGACTATCGATGATGTCAAACGTGAACTGGAAGCCCTCCAAAAGAATGCCAACATTGAATGGTTTGGCTGGTTCTTTGATCAAGGAATGATGCCCTGGGAAGAGACCAAGCGTCAACTCGAAATCTTTGGGACCAAAATCCTGCCGGAGTTCAAAGACTAAGCGTACCTCTGGGGATTCCTTTTCTCTGTATCGGGCGTGTCTTGGGACACGCCCTTTTTTATTGGTATGATGGTAGTAGCGATCTCTGACTTTCCTCTGGGTGCTCGTCTCGCGCGTATGTCCAACGCGTGAGCAAGGTCAAAGAGAACAAGCATGCACATTCTTCTCCCTGGCGCCGGCGGTCAGCTAGGCCATGCCATTCAAGGTATCTTCAGTAGTCACAAGATTGTCACTTGCGACCGACAGCAGCTCGATATTACCGACCTTGATGCGGTCCGCGCGGCGGTCGCAACGCATGCTCCCGACTTGGTACTCAACGCGGCTGCGTATAATGCTGTGGACCAAGCGGAGCGAGATCCTGAGGCCGCGTATCGGGCAAACGCCCTCGGCCCTCGTAACCTTGCCCTCGTGACCGCAGCCCGTGGGATTCCATTCCTGCACATGTCCACAAATTATGTTTTCGATGGACTGAGCCACAGGCCGTATCATGAATTTGATAGGCCTCATCCCCAGTCGGTTTATGGGCAGAGCAAGCTCGCTGGAGAAGAGGCGGTGCGGGCCTTAAATCCAAGGCATTATATTGTTCGCACCTCCTGGGTGTACCACACGCACGGAAAGAACTTTATACAAACCATGCGTGCCCTCTCCCGGCAGCCCGAAGTCCAGGTGGTGAACGATCAATTTGGTTCCCCGACCTATGCCCCGCATTTAGCAACGGCCTTGGCCCGGCTCGTGACCACTGAAGCCTTTGGGACCTACCATATGGCCGGTCGGGGTGGCACGAGCCGCTTTGAGCTTATTCGGACCTTCTATGCACTCCTTGGCGTTCGTTCTCAGGTGAAACCCGTTCCGAGCACAGAGATGCCCCGCCTGGCACAATGCCCCTCCTATGCGGTACTGACAACACTCCAAGAGCCCTCTATATATCTCCCGCCCTGGCAAGATGGCCTTGCCCAGTTTGTGCAGTCTGCGTTATAGCCGGATCATTCTCTCGGACAAAGGCCTGAAACGCCAGGGTGAAGCCAGGCATCTGATACTCTCGGAAGGGAGCGTGCACATGGAAGAAGGGTACACACAAGGAGAAGACGTCCCTGCTCAAGCGGCGAGTAAAGGACGCCTTTTCGGCAAAATCACGCTTATCGTTGTTGGGATCGCTCTGCTCATCTTTTTAGGCCGTCAGGTTGGGGCATATGTGCCGCTGTTTGCCGCCTGGGTGGAGACGCTTGGGGTGTGGGGACCGCTTGTTTTCATTGCCGGCTATGCCATTGCGGCTGTGGCTTTTATTCCCGGCTCTGTCCTCACCTTGGCTGCGGGTGCAATCTTCGGGTTGGTGAGCGGTATTGTGTATGTCTTTATTGCCGCCACCCTGGGTTCGTGTCTCGCGTTTCTGGTTGCGCGTTATTTTGCTCGGGAGGCTATCGAGCGGAAGTTGGCCGATACGCCCCGATTTGCCGCTATTGACCGGGCGGTGAGTGCGCAGGGACGCAAAATCGTTTTTTTGTTACGCCTGTCTCCGGTCTTCCCGTTTAATCTTCTGAACTACGCTCTGGGCCTGACCAATGTGCGCTTTGTGGACTATGCTATCGCTGCATTTGGTATGCTGCCGGGGACGATTCTGTACGTTTATTACGGAAAACTGGTTGGAGATGTGGCAGCTCTGGCTGGAGGGGCTGCGCCGGAACGGGGGATTGCTGACTACGGAATGCTCCTCCTGGGTCTGGTCGCTACCATCGTGGTAACCACCATTGTTACACGCACGGCCCAGAAGGCGCTCAGGGAAGCGACTGGGGAAGACTGACGTGCTAGGACGAGTCTGCTCAGATGGAGGTGGGTGAAGGCTACATGCACAAAGACAGGGAGAGGATTTGATGGATTTTGGAATTTGTGTTGCTGCAAAAATTGATGATGTTGGTTACATCGCCCATGCGGAAAATCTTGGGTACTCCCACGCCTGGGTCGCTGATAGTCAAATGATCTGGTCAGACTGCTACGCCGTGCTTGCCCTGGCCGCCCAACACACCCGTACGATGAACATTGGTACGGGTGTGTCTGTTGCCGGGACGCGCATTGCTCCGGTGACGGCGCATAGCATCGCCACGATTAACCGCTTAGCCCCGGGGCGCACTTTTCTTGGGATAGGCACCGGTAACACCGCCATGCGGATTATGGGTCACAAGCCCATGAAGCTGCGAGAGTTCGGTGAGTATTTACGGGTGCTCCGGGCGCTCCTGCACGGTGAAGAAGTGACCATGACCTGGCAAGGTCAAACCGCGCCGGTCCAATTCCAGATGCAGGAGTATAAGTTCATTGATGTCGAGCACCACATTCCCCTGTATGTCTCCGGCTTTGGTCCAAAGGCCCAGGCATTGGCGGGTGAGTATGGCGATGGGTTGGTTGTCTCCATCCCACCGGACCCGGAATTCATGCGTCGGGCGCTGCTCAACGCCAAGGCTGGCGCCGAACGGGGTGGACGGGATGGAGACCATTATTACACGTGCGCCCTCAGCGCGATTGCTCTGTTAGAACCGGGCGAATCGCTCAGTTCGGAGCGTATTCTGTGTGAATGCGGCCCATTTGCCATTGCGTCGCTTCACTATCTGTACGATAAGGTTCGTCAGTTTGGTGGACAGCCGCCCCGGCATCTCGCCAATATTTGGGACGAATACAGCGTGCTGGTCGAGCGGACGCCGCCCTCGCACCGTCATCTGCGCATTCACGCCGGCCACTGCGTCTACCATCTGCCTGAAGAGGAAAAATTCATTACGCCCGAGCTCATCAAATCGACCTGTCTAGCTGGTACACCAGAGGAAGTCATCGAACAAGTCAAACGCCTTCAGGCAACTGGCCTAAATCAAATCATGCTGCTCCCCTCTCTCGCGACGCAGTACCGGGTGATTGAAGATTTCACCCGGAAAGTCATGGAGAGGTTGTAGGACAGGCTTAAAAGAGGTGCAGGGCTGGGCAACCCAGCGTGAGCGTAGTGACCGAGCGCGAGAAAGGGCGGTAGGAGCGGTCGCTCCTCGGCTATTCAAACGCGGTCGTCACCAACTCCGTATCCAGATATTCCGTAATCTGCTGGATTTTGCTGTTCTGAAGCTGGATGACTAAACAGTAGGTATTATTATACGACTTGCCCGTCTTTGTTTGTGACTTGCCCTGGGTTTGCAAGACGACATAGTCCCCTTCGGCGATCGTATTCAGAACGGTATTGGTGATGAAGCCGTCGAGTTGCGCAGTCAGAGGGGTAAAGAGTCGCTCAACGATATCCGCTTTACCGGTATAGGTGTGGGAGTATTTTGTGGTGCCGATAATGGTCCAGCGGATATCATCTGACAAATGGCTGAAAAACTTCTCCGAATCACCGGCATTCAACGCGGCGAACGTGTCGTGAACCAATTGTTTATTCTCAGCAGCGCCCATAATAGTCCCTCCTATAATTGTAGAGTAAGGGACATATCGCACGTTTACGGACGGATTACCATCGCCCGGACGACTAAAACCCCACCGGCAGCGCCTTTAAGCCCCGCAGAGTCAACATATTGCGCCATTCAAGCTGATCCGTTGTCAGTTGTATATCTGGCATCCGGCGCAGCATCGAATTAATAGCAATCTGTGCTTCGACCCGGGCGAGTGGTGCTCCTAAGCAATGGTGAATGCCGTGTCCAAAGGTGAGGTGCGGATTCTCCTGGCGGGTAATATCAAGTCGGTCGGGGTCGGAGAAATGGGCCGGGTCGTGATTGGCCGCTCCGAGCAGGAGCAGGGCTTGCTGATTCTTGCGTATGGTTTTGCCACCCACCTCAATATCTTCAAGTGCCACCCGAGCGGTGATTTGCACCGAGCCGTCATAGCGGAGAAATTCTTCAACTGCCGTTTTGATCAACGACGGGTCTGCTTTCAGCTTGGCCATTTGATCCGGGTTGCGAAACAGCGCCAGCATGCCGTTGCCAATCAGATTCATTGTGGTTTCGTGGCCTGCGGCAAACAACAGAATGGCAGTGGCCAAGAGTTCAGCTTCGTCCAGTTTATCGCCTTCTTCTTCCGCTGCGATGAGGCCACTCAGGAGGTCATTCTGGGGAGAGTCCCGTCGTTCGGCCACGAGTGTGGCGAAGTAGGCGATGAGGTCCTCGGTGGCTTTGTCAGCGGCCTGAATAATTTCTGGTGTGACAATAGGATCAAGCGACCGGGCCAGGGCTGCGGTCCAGTCTTTGAAATATTCCCGGTCTTGTGTGGGAACGCCAATCAACTCAGCAATCACAATGACCGGCAACGGAAAGGCCAAGTCCTGGATAATGTTAAAGCGCCTCTTTGCGTGGACAGTGTCAAGTAAGTCATGCACGATGTCCTGAATATGGGCTCGCATATTTTCAACCACACGCGGCGTAAACGCCTTTGTGACTAATTTGCGCAGCCGGGTATGGTCGGGTGGATTCTCCAAGAGCATCCACCGGTTTTGCATCTCGTAAGCAGGACCAGTCCCACCTAGGGCTTCGACATAATCATCAAACCGCTCCCAATCGCGTGGGTTGGCGCTAGCTTTGGAATGACGTAGTATGGAGATAATATCGTCATAACGTGTGCACACCCAGAACCCGAACATGGCACTCCAGTGAACGGGATCAGCTTCGCGGAACCGGCGATAGGTTGGGTAGGGGTTCTGACGGAAATCCTGCTGAAGGGGGTTGAATTCTAGCGGTATTTCGGGATGAGCCGGTGTTTCAGTATCTGGGACGAACGATTGGGATTCTTCGGGCATGGGGGTGTTCCCTTCAACATGCTACTGCGGCCCTTAGAGCAGCGATATAGAGGGGTTGTAGAAAAGTCAAGATGAAGAAGGCCGAGCAATCCGAAGCTACCCGCACCGCGCTACTCCAGGCGGCCTGCGAACTCTTTACCGAGCGTGGATATGCCGACACGGCTACTGAAGACATTGCCCAGCGGGCCGGGGTGACCCGCGGCGCGCTCTACTACCAGTTCCGTGACAAGGCTGGCCTCTTTTATGCAGTCTTGGAAGGTATTAGCCTGGGTACTAATGAAAAAGTCGCGAGTGCCATACAGTCTGACCAGGGGGAGCAGGGGGACCTCTGGGATCAGATAGTCCGCGCTGGTGTGGAAGCGTATCTAGATGCCTGCATGGACCCGGCTGTCCAACGTATCGGGTTGATTGAGGCCCCGGCCGTGCTGGGCTGGGAGGAAAAGCGTGAGTTGGACAGAAAATATGGGATTAGCCTCATATCCAGCGTCCTCCAAGAACTCATGGACGCTGGGCTGATTGCTCCACAGCCAGTTGAACCCTTGGCGCATCTTGTTTTAAATGCCGTACTTGAAGCGGCGATGTATATTGCCCGCGCCGATGATATCCCTGCGGCGCGCAAAGAAATGGGGGCAAGTTTGGAGCGTCTTCTTGATGGGATGCGGGTGAAGGGCTGAGTCTACATATGAAGAAGGCCGAGCAATCCGAAGCCACCCGTACGGCGTTACTCCAGGCAGCCCGCGAACTTTTTACCGAGCGGGGGTATGCTGACACGGGGACCGAAGATATTGCCCAGCGGGCCGGGGTGACCCGCGGCGCGCTCTACTATCAGTTCCGTGACAAGCTTGGTCTCTTTCGTGCGGTTGTAGAGGACCTTAATCTGCATATTGTTCAAAAAGTCGCGAGGGCCCTACAGGCTGGTCGGGAAGAGCAGGGAGACCTCTGGGATCGGACGGTTCGCGCTGGCACGAAAGCCTATCTGAATGCCTGCCTGGACTCAGCTTTCCAACGTATCGTGTTGATTGAGTCCGTCGCCGTACTGGGCTGGGAGGAAGGACGGGAGTTGGATGAGAAATATGTGCTTGGTCTTACCCGTGGCGCCCTCCAAGAACTCATGGAGGCTGGGCTGATTGCTCCACAGCCAATTGAGCCGCTGGCTCACCTTGCCTTAAGCATAGAGCATGAAGCGGCTCGATATGTTGCCCGCGCCGATGATATCCCCACTGCGCGCAAAGAAATGGGGGCAAGTTTGGAGCGTCTTCTTGATGGGATGCGGGTGAAGGGCTGAGTCTACATATGAAGAAGGCCGAGCAATCCGAAGCCACCCGTACGGCGTTACTCCAGGCAGCCCGTGAACTTTTTACCGAGCACGGGTATGCTGACACGGGGACCGAAGATATCGCCCAGCGGGCCGGGGTGACCCGTGGAGCGATCTACTACCAGTTCCGTGACAAGGCCGGCCTCTTTTATGCGGTTGTGGAAGACCTCAATCAGTCTGTTGCGCAAACAGCTGTGAGCGCCATACAGTTTGCCCAGGGGGAGCAGGAAGGGGACCTCTGGGATCAGACCATCCGTGCTGGCGTAGAAGCCTATCTGGATGCAACCATGGGCCTAGCTGTCCAACGTATCACGTTGATTGAAGCCTCCGCCGTCTTGAGTCGAGAAGAAAACTATCAGTTAGATAAAAAATATGGGCTCGATCCCATCCGCGGCGTCCTTCAAGAACTCATGGACGCCGGGCTGCTTGCTCCGCAACCGCTTGGTGCGCTGTCGCATTTTGTCTTAAACATGCTGGCTCAAGCATCTCTGTATATTGCCCAGGCCGATGATCAAGTCGTTGCACGCAAAGAAATAAGTGCCTTCATCTATAGCTTCTTTGACGGTCTCCGAGTGAAGAACTGAAGCTGCCCTCGGAGAGGAGGGTGGTGGAGCGTGCCCCAACTCCACTAGTCTACAAATGACTCAACGCTCCCCCTTCAATCCACACGGTTTGACCGGTAATAAAGCCCGCCATGTCTGAGGCCAGATACACTGCGGCTTCGCCGACTTCAGACGGCTGTGCCGGGCGTTTATGTGGCAAATAGCGACGCAACTGTTCCTGTACCGCGGTGTCTTTGAGCAAGCCCATACCCTCAGTCCAACCCGCTCCAATGGCGTTCACGGTGATGCCGCTTCGAGCCCATTCAAGGGCCAAGGCGCGAGTCAAATTAAGAACCCCGCCTTGCGCCGCACAATACGCGCTGCCATTGATCATACCCCGCTCGCCGAGCAATGAGACAATATTAATAATCCGTCCGCTGTGTTGAGCCAGCATGGGATCGGCTGCTGCCCGGCAGGCAAAATACACGCCGGTCAAATTGACCTCCAGCACCCGTTGCCATTCCTTGGAGGAAATGTCACGAAGCGGCTTGGCAAACGGCAGGTCGTGAGCACTGACGAGAATATCGAGCGTACCAAATTCTGAGACAGTCTGATCCACCAACGTCTGCACGTCAGCTTCGCTCGCGGCGTCTATCATCTGAGCCAGGCTCTTTCTGCCCTGAGATTGAATCGCATCTCGGCACGTGAGGACAGCCTCCTGTTCTCGTGGTGTAGCGAGTGTCGAGCTCACTGCGACATCCGCGCCCGCCTCGGCTAGCGCACATGCAGCAGCCCTGCCAATAGCCGAGCTGGCTCCGAGTACCAACGCGTTTTTCCCCACTAAAGAAAAGGCGGCTAGGCTCATACGCTATCCTCTTCCAGTGGGACAACTGGAGCGAATCCGCACGGTGCTTGCCCCCCTGCCAGACCGCCACCCTCTAGCGCAAGCATTTGGCCATTCATGTAGTTGGACATGTCCGACGCCAGGAAGACACAAGCCGGTCCCAGCTCAGCATCATGGCCGACCCGCCCAACCGGTATGAACTTCCCGCCACGCCAAAATTTGATCAGCTCGGGATCATCGTGCGGAAAGATGCCGGGCAGGATCAGATTGGCCTGAATGTTGTGCTCGGCGTAATTCATTGCCAGGGCGCGGGTGAAATTGATTAAGCCAGCCTTGGCCACCGTATACATATAATTATTCTTTGCTGCCCGGACCCCAAAACCGGAGGTGATATTAATGATCTTCCCACCGCCTTGCTCGACCATGAAGGGCAGAATCGCCCGGCAACAGTACACCGCACCCGAGAGATTGGTATCCACGCCCACATGCCAATGTGTATCGGGAATGGTATCGAGCGGACGGAACATGCCTTTCGTCGCGCCGCCGGCGTTGTTGACCAGGATATCAATCTGCCCGAAGGCGATACGCCCGGCTTCGATCATGGCGTTGACCGAATGTGAATCTGTAATATCAACGCGTACCGCTAGACTGCGACGGTCTTGAGCCCGGACGAGATCGGCAGTTTCGTCTATTTGATTCTGCGTTCGTGAAGCGACAACAACATCGGCCCCAGCCTCCGCAAGATCGAGTGCCATTGCCCGACCCAAACCACGCCCCGCCCCGGTCACCAGGGCGATTTTCCCGTCCAGCCGTAATTTATCGAGTACGTTCACGTAACCTCCTCCGTGTCTGCGTACCCCAGGAAATGGACGAATTCCTATGCTATTGCAAGGGCCGAGAGATGAATGAGAGTATCGGAGGATATGGTTGACTCATTTGTTTCTGAGCCCTGGTCCGATTTCATTGAAGGCTCGGTCTACCCTGATAACGCGGTCCCCTGGCGGCATGACCCTGCCTACGCGACCATTCTTGAATACCCCGGACTGCGCGACAGTATCGGGAGTCATGTTGCTCCTGCCTTGCAGCAGGCCATTGGACTGGTCCAGGCAATGACCCAGGTGAATCTCTTGGATGTCGTCCGCAGTCACCGTCCGGCAGTCGGCCTCAGCCTGGGCTTTGGCAGCAATGCGCAAGAACCCTACGACCTGCTCAAGACCTTTGAACTGGACTGTGTTCACGCCTACGAATGGATCGGCGAACACATCATTGAAGCAGCCAAGGCATTTGAGACGCTCCGCGCGGATGAGCATCGGCTCACAACGCACATTCGTCTGCATCACGGAACGGTGAGTGACCTGAGTGCGCTGAACACCGCTTCCATCCCTCTCATCTACACGGCCAATACGTTCAACCGTGAGATTCCTATGAGCGAAGATACGTTTGAGCGGTCCATGCAAGAGATTGTGCGTGTCCTTACTCCAAGAGGGTGTCTGATCAGTCGTGGTTCGGCCGGCGTGCTGGAGCAGTCTCTTGCTCGCTATCTTCATGTCCTGTTAGAGAATCCGCTAGTTTCTGTTCTGCAAAAAGAGCCTGTACTGGCAGGGAGTGAGTGAGTCCGCCATGATATGTTTAGACCACGTTCACATCTTTTCCTCTGACATAGAGAAGGCACTGTGCTTCTATCAGACCATGTTTGGGGCGCGGATAGTGTACGATGCCATACTTGTGGGCCAGCGGAATATCCGCCTTGATATTGGTGGGCAGGCACTGCACGTTTACGCGCAAAAACCGCGGAGTGCGGACCGTGGTTTGGTGCATCATCTCGGTATTCGGACTGACGACCTTGAGGGGTTGATCGCCCATATGCAGGAAAACGGAGTCGTCTTTCGGAAAGGCATTGTTGAGGATACGCCTTTTCGCTATGCCATGTGCGAAGCGCCGGACGGTGTTCTATTGGAGCTCTATGAGGTGAAGCCGGGTGGAGAATGGATGGTGGGGGAGGGCGGATAGCGCAGTCCTGTCGCGGCGGTGAGACGCGTTCTGTCTGCTTTGCCTCAGGCAGAACCTTGCCTTCTGCTCTACGGGTCTTACATTCTTATACAGAGAAGTATCCACGATGAAATTTCAGGATTACTACAAAACACTCGGGCTTTCACGAACTGCCTCGCAGGAAGAAATTCAGAAGGCATATCGCAAGCTGGCCCGGAAATATCACCCTGATGTGAATAAGAGTCAGGAAGCGGAAGAAAAATTCAAAGCCATTAACGAAGCCCACGAAGTCCTGAAGGATCCAGAAAAGCGAAGCAAATACGACACACTCGGCCCCAATTGGCAGGCTGGACAGGACTTTCGGCCGCCGCCCGGTTGGGAGAATTTTACCAGTCGAGCCGGCTGGCCAGATGGCGGCCGGACGACATTTCACTTTCGCAGTGGACCGGGTGGCCCCAGTGGACCGGGCTCGTTTGACTTCAGCGGCCTTGGCGGCAGTGGCTTCAGTGACTTTTTTGACGCGCTCTTCGGGCAGAGTTTCGATACTGGCACGAGTCGCGGGCCTCAGAGGAATAATCGTCAGACTCGGAGGAATGCGCAAAAGGCTGGCAGGTCTGGCGGGCCGTCGATGCGTGACAAAGATCACGAGGTTGATATTACTATTTCCCTTGAAGAGGCCTATCGAGGTACATCAAAGACCCTGACTTTACAACAGGGAGGAGGGAACGGGGCTGGAAAAGCCAAGCGCTACGACGTTAAAATCCCACCTGGTGTCATTGAAGGTGCGCGCATTCGTTTGGCAGGCCAGGGCGGAGTGGGTAAAGGTCTGGGAGACAATGGCGATGTCTTCCTCCGCGTGCACATTGCGCCGCATGACCGCTTTATTCCCCAGGGCCACGACTTATCGGTTGAGGTGCCAGTCTCTCCGTGGGAAGCCGCACTGGGAACAAAGGTCGAGATACCCACATTAGACGGGCGCATTAAGCTGACCATCCCTCCAGGGACCCAGGGAGGGCAAAAATTTCGGAGTCGAGGCAAGGGGCTACCCCGAAGGGGGAGGGAGCCCGGCGACCTGTATATCATCGTTCGTATTACTATTCCGAAAACCTTGACGCCCAGGGAGAAGGCCCTGTTTGAAGAACTCCAACACGTCTCGTCCTTTCATCCGCGGGAGGAAGGTTAAGCAGTCCCCCATCGGTACGCTCCCACGACTCTTTTCCAAGCTCTTTCTTTTGGGAAAGTCTGCTTTGCGCTGATTTGTGAAACGCGCTACAACCGCAGGCAAACCTGAATGAGGGAGAAACGGATTCATGGCCAGCCTGCCGCTCGAAGGTCTCAAAGTCGTTGACATTGCCGTCTTGTTTGCCGCTCCGACGATTTCTCAGAATATGGGCGATTTTGGAGCGGAGGTGATTAAGGTCGAGCATCCGAAAATGGGGGATAGCCTGCGCTCACTCGGGGCAACCAAGGATGGAATCCCCCTGTGGTGGAAGATCACCAACCGGAATAAAAAATGTATTACGCTCAACCTGAGCGCTCCAGAAGGTCAGGAGTTGCTCAAGCAACTGATCGCCGATGCTGATGTCCTGACAGAAAATTTCCGACCGGGAACCCTGGAAAAATGGGGTCTCGGTTGGGAGACCTTGCACGCGATCAACCCTCGCCTGATCGTTGTCCGGGTATCAGGGTT
>WTHD01000202.1 GCA_011523265.1 Candidatus Binatota bacterium | reverse complement strand
GTTGCGGGCTTGACTGATGTGTTCGTGCGAATGCCCCTCCCCGACCCCCAGCATATAGACGGGAGGATGAGGGAAATCCTTGGCCCGTTCGGCTGAGGTAAGAATCAGAGCCGCTCCACCGTCGGACACCAGCGAGCAGTCCAGAAGGTGTAAGGGCGAGGCAATCATCTTTGAGTTGATAACATCGTCAACCGTAATCGGGTCGCGCATCTGCGCGGCCGGATTCATCGAGGCGTGTCTCCGACAGGCCACCGCCACCGCGGCCAATTGCTCGCTAGTGATTCCATAGGCGTGCATATGCGCCTGGGCAATCAGCGCGTAAAACGCCGGGATGGGGGGACCGTAGGGTCGTTCAAACTGAGCGTGTCCGGCTGTTGACATGGCTTCAATCGCCCGGTCCCGGGAGAGGCCGGACAGCATATTGTCCGCCATAGTGACGAGCACGGTGTGGCACATGCCACTGGCAATAGCCGTGGCGGCGTGATGCAGAATCGCCAGGGTCGTTCCGCCTCCCGTGGCAACGTTAAGACAGTAGCGCGGGAAGATCTGCATATACTCGGCGATCATTTCCGCGTGATACATATACGGCTCAACAAACGAATTGCAGGTAATCAACCCATCGACCTCATCCTTTGTTATGCCCGCGTCTTCCAGCGCAGACTTGGCCGCCTTGACGTAGAGTTGAGTGGCACTCAGATGCGGGACGACACCAACCTCGGTATCGGCTGCCCCCACAATGGCGACTTTTCCTCGGAGCGATTCCATAGCCCTCCTCCGCATGCGTCTGTTTTCGTCGTTCTCTTTACTTGGCATTATCTCGACCCGCAAACAAGGTACTGGACAGGCTGCTGGGCCGGTACGCCGTGTTTACAAATCAGGCAGGGGTTCAACCAGATCAATCCCAGGCGGCAACTCGAACCTGAAGAGATCGTCCCCCAGTGCCGTTTCACGCTCGATATTCGTAAAGGAGACCCGCGTGGTATTGCCCAACGGATCAGTAACCAGAGCTTGGAGGATATCGAACGTCTCTTTACTCACTTCGATATCCAACAGACCAATGGCCTCAGCCGCCTGCTTAGGCGTAAGACGGAGCTGGTACACGCTGCTGGTCTCCCCTTGAGGCAGGACGGAGAAATCTTCTTCCAGGCGGCCGACTCCGGTAAGAAACGAGACTGGCGTCTGCGAGCTGAAAGCATGCTGAAAAGGCGTCTTCACCACTTGCCGCTCTGCGGGTTGATACAGCCAGAGTGCGCTGCCATCGGCGATCAGAAGCTGCTGCGGTTCCGTAAATTCCCAACGCATGCGGCCCGGTTTCTTGAAGAACACCTGCCCACGAGACCTGAGCGTCTGTCCGAGTGTGGCCGAGGTAATCTCCTGGACAAAGTCGGCTCGGAAACCATCGGTTTCGTCGTAACGCGCCTGGAGACGGGCCACAATCGTTTCCTGCGCAGATGTCTCGTTCGGCACTTTCGTGCCGGCAAATCGACCCTGGAAATCCTCAACTGGAGGAGCGGCAAAGAGAGGACCTTCAGGCAAGACGAGCAGGAGGAGTAGCAGGCTGATCCTCAAAAACCGCAGAGGCCATCTTCGCACAGTGTAAGAATAAAACACGGCCGACCTACTCAGCCTCGACCTGGGCCTGCACCAGAACCTCACGCGGCTTCCCGGCCTCGCCGGCAGGCGCGATAAGCCCTTCGCGCTCCATCCGTTCAATCATGCGCGCCGCCCGGTTATAGCCGACGCGCAAGCGACGTTGCAGCCAGGAGATGGAGGCCTGGTGACTTTCCATCACCAGGTCACGCGCCTGCTCATACATTTCGTCGTAATCCTCTTCTTCGTGCGGACCGGCTCCCTTCTGCGTTCGCGCCGATTCGAGCGCAGCGACCAACTCCTCGTCGAAAACCGGCTTGCCCTGCTTCTTAATCGCCACGGCGAACTTTCTGATCTCGGGTTCTGAGACAAAGGCGCCGTGGATGCGCTGGGGTTTAGCGCTGCCCGGCGGGAGGAACAGCATATCGCCATCACCCAAGAGACGCTCGGCACCAACGGCGTCCAGGATCGTCCGGGAGTCGATGCGAGAGGAGACCTGAAAGGAAACACGGGCTGGAAAGTTGGCTTTAATCAATCCCGTGATCACATCAACAGACGGTCGCTGGGTTGCCAGAATCAGATGAATCCCGGCCGCTCGCCCCATCTGTGCCAGCCGGGTGATCGGCTCCTCGATTTCCCGACCGACCGTCAGCATCAGATCGGCTAATTCGTCAACCAGGACAATCAAATAGGGTAAGCGCTGATGGTTGAGTTCCAGCCGGGCCTTGGACTGCGGTTGCGCGGCAGTCGGCTGGTCCCCATCGTCGTGGACGACCTCCGTCAGCTTGATAATGCCGCTGGTGTCCGTTTCCCCAGTTTCGAGGACACGATTATAGGCCCCGATATTTCGCACGCCTTTATCCTTGAGCAACTTATAGCGGTACTCCATGCGCCGCACGACTTCCTGCAGGGCGACACCGGCCTCCTTGGGATTGGTAATGACGTGCGACAGTTGATGCGGCAGGCCCTCGTATAAGGAGAGTTCCAGCATTTTCGGGTCAATCATAATAAAACGCACGTCACGCGGCGTCGCCCGGGCCAGAATACTCATAATCATCACATTAAGTGATACCGACTTACCGGTCCCGGTTGCCCCCGCCACCAATAGGTGAGGCATCCGCGCCAGGTCCGTCACCACGGGATTGCCAACCGTATCCTTGCCTAAGGCCAGGGCCAGGGGCGACTCGGTCTGGTGGCAGGCGCCACTGTCCAGAATCTCACGGAGACACACCTTCTCGCGCTTGGAATTGGAGACCTCGATGCCCACGACGGCTTTGCCCGGAATGGGGGCCAGGATGCGGACGGACACGGCGCGTAAGGCCATTTGCAGATCATCGGCCAATGACACGACGCGATTGACCTTGACACCCGGTGCCGGTTCAAACTCATAGGTCGTAATAACCGGACCGGGTCGCACGGCGACCACACTGCCGGAAACACCAAAATCGCTCAGCTTATTTTCCAGTATCTGAGAGCTGGCGTGCAGCGCTCCTTCATCGACCCTGACCGCTAAACGGACGGGCGGATCGAGCAGAGCCAGGGTAGGTAAGGCATACGGTCTATTGTCTGCGCCACCGGTCGGACTTGGAGGGGACGCAGGCGGGGCCGGCTCATCCTCGCCCGTCGCTGCGGGTGGCCGACTGATAATAATGGGCGGCTTACTCTCCTCCGATTCATCAAGAGCGGCGGGCGGCTCAGATTCAGGTACCGGTTGGCGCGTTTTCTTCTTTGGCAGCGGATGGGGTGGCGACTCTTTTTTGAGCGTATAGACTTCGGCGGTGGCCTCTTCACAGAAGAGCGGTTCGGATAGAGGGGCTTGTCGTTCCGTCCGCCGGGCCGGCCAACGCATCGCCACCTGTTCGAGCCAGCCTGAGGTCCGACTCGCAACCTGACCCGATAGAGTCCACAGTCGAGACCAGCCGAGTTGCCCGATCGCGCAGCCGACTACAATCAGCCCACTCCCCAATTTCGCCAGGGAGAGCTGAGTTGTACCCATAAACGAGACCAGCAAAACGGGAGACAGGAGCAAGTAGGCACCAACAAGATTCCCGGCTTGACGCAGATGGAGAGCCAAAAAGCTCCCCACCCAGCCCCCAGCCTGAAAGACCGGCCGGCCGTCGAGCCAGAGGGCCAGAAAAGCTGAAGCCGCCAGGGTAAAGACAACAAACGAGAGGCCCTGGACGAATGGGGCGGCGCACCGCAGCCAACGAAAGCGGAGTGCCATAGCGTACAGCAAGATGGCCGGGAATAGATACGCCGTCAGACCGAACGCCCGGCACAAAATATGGGCAACCAAATATCCGGCCCGGCCGACCTGATTACTGTCCGCCGCGTCAGGCTGGTACGAAAAAAAGGCGAGCCCCAAAAAGATGGTGAGCGTCACGCACAGGACACCAATCCCCTCGCCCAAGGCAGAGCGTTCTTGAACAGTGACGCGTTCTTGCTCGGCATCTTTGTCTTGCCGGCGTAAGTTTTTCCTGACTGCCATTCCACCCTCCCCACATCTACATCTCCATGACAAATGGCAAGACAACAGGCCGTCGCCCGAGTGTCTTGCGAAAATAACGCCGCAAGGCCAGCCGAACCTGCTCCTTCACGACACCGCTATCAGTTCGAGACTCGGCCGGTAGCTCATCAAGCATGGCGCGAACCGCCTCTTTGGCGGCGGCATAGCCGTCCCCGTTTGTTGACGGCAGAAAGCCGCGCGAGAGCAGATCGGGTCCGCTCAAGAGCTCTCCGGTCTGTTGCTCCAGCCCGACGATGGCGACCACCAGGCCGTCCTCAGCCACGTGTCGCCGGTCACGCAGGACTTCTTCTTCGATTCCGGCCAGTCCATCAACAAACACCCGGCCGGCGGGAACCGATCCGGTCAAACGAGCTTCCTGGGCCTGTATCTCTAATACTTGTCCATCTTCGAGCAGAAAGACATTATTGGGATCAACGCCCGCCTCTCGGGCCAGCTCACAATGACGCGCCAAAAAACGATATTCCCCGTGTATGGGAACAAAGTATTGGGGACGCACCAGATTGAGCATTAAGCGCAATTCGTCCTGGGCCGCATGACCGGACACATGCACGCAGGCAATAGCCTCGTAATACACTTCGGCTCCCCGTCGGGAGAGATGATCAATCAGCCGCGCAATGGTCCGCTCGTTGCCTGGGATAACCCGTGACGAGAGGATAACGGTATCCTTGGCCTCTAGCTGTATTCGCTTGTGATCTCCGATCGCAATCTGGGATAAGGCCGACAGGGGCTCGCCTTGTGATCCGGTGGTGAGCAAGGTCACGGTGTGCGGAGCGAGGTCCGGGACGCTCGCAATATCGATCAGTGCCTCCTGGGGCAGCGGGAGGTGCCCGGTCTCCTCAGCAATGCCAATATTGCTCACCAGCCGTTTGCCCACAACGCCAACCTGGCGGCCCTGTTTGACCGACAGATCAACAACTTGGCGTATGCGGTGAATATGCGAGGCAAAAGTTGCCACCAGAACCTTGCCCTGCGCGTGGGCAATAATATCCTCAAGCGGTCGGGTGATCGTTCGTTCGGACGGGGTAGAGCCGGCGCGCTCAACATTGGTCGAGTCGGACATCAAGAGTAGCACCCCTTGCTCTCCCCATTCGGCAAAACGACTGAGGTCGGACCGGCGCCCGTCTATCGGCGTCTGATCGAACCGAAAATCTCCGGTATGAATGATGGTCCCGAGTGGTGTGGTAATAGCCAAGGCCGAGGCATCGACAATGCTGTGCGTGACATGAATCCCTTCAAGACAAAAAGGACCGATCTCCCAGGCTTCCCGAGGCCGGAATTCGTTCAGTTGAACCTCATCGTCAAGGTGATGCTCCTGCAGTTTGTCATGCACCAAGCCGAGGGTGAACGGCGTTCCATAGACCGGCACCTGAAATTCTTTGAGCAGATGCGGCAGCGCGCCAATATGATCCTCGTGTCCGTGTGTCAGCACCACAGCCTGCAAATGGTGCTGCTCGCGCAGATAGCTCAGGTCGGGGATAACGATATCTATCCCCAACATCTCCTGTTCTGGAAACATCAGCCCGCAGTCTATGGCGATCGCGACGGTTTCCGCAGAGCTGGCCGGACAGTACTCAATCAACATCAGATTGAGCCCAATCTCGCCCAAGCCGCCGAGTGGCACGATACGCAGGCGACCGTCACTCATGGTGTGGCCCTATATTCGGCCTCACCGCCGTCTTGTTCACCCAGACGTTCCGGTTGTCTGGCTTGCGGCAGGGATGACGTCTGCTCGACAGACGGCGATGAGGACTGGGCGGTTTTCAACTGAGCGGCAATCGCCGACTCAACCTGCGTCAGCAGGGCGCTGCGGGCCGCCTTCCGCGTGCCGTCTCGACGAATCGGAATCGGTGTCCCAAGAATAAGCTCAATTTCTCCAGAACGGACTTTCCAGTCTCCGGGAGGGAGGATCAACCGGCTACCGTTAATCGTGATGGGGACGACCGGCACACCCGCTTCCACCGCGGCCATAAAACCGCCGGGCTTAAACGGCAAGAGACGACCGTTCTCCCCACGCGTCCCCTCAGGGAAAAACAGGACGGAGATATGAGCACCAAGAAGCTCCTTGACCTTCCGCAATGTGGCAACGGCCTGGGTCCGGCTGCCCCGGTCAACTAATATTTGATGTGTCCGATGCATGCACGCGCCCAAAATGGGTACTTTGCGCAGTTCGTGCTTTGCCACCCAACGCAAGGGGAAATCTTCGAGGGCAGCCATGAGCGCCAGGATATCAAACTGGCTCTGATGGTTAGACATAAAAAGATAGGCCGAGTGGGGATTCAACTGACTCAGGCCCTGTACACGGATAGACACGCCGCACGCCCACAGATTTCCTTTTGCCCAGAACCGGATGAGACGGGCCGCACGCTCGGCGTACGGATCAAAAAAAGAGAGGAGATAGATTGGACCGCCCCAGAACACGGTGTGCAGGACAATAAATGCCATGCGTAGTGTGGCAAGAATGATCAAAGACCGCTCCTCTTTACCCGCTCCCTCTTCGTATTCCTATTATAGTTTCTTCGCCAACTGGCCGTCAACGCAGTTGATTTTTCTCCACCTGGGCATACAATCGCAGGGGCTTGCAGGAGGTGGTGTGTGATTGTGGAATGCCCTTCCTGCCATACTCGCTATCGGACCGACGTGGCAGGGGCGGTTGATGAAACAACGTTTTTTGAATGTTCGCGGCCCGACTGCGGACATGTTTTCCAATTTGCCCCGCCGCTCGTCCAAATAGACCAACTTCCAGAACAAGACATTGATCCGGAAGTCGCACCATCCGAGGAGCCTGCCGACGATCCTGCTTTTACGTCTTCTGGCGACTTCTCTTCTTCCGACACTCTTTCGACGCAGCTGTCCGCTTCTGATTTGCCCGCAGATCAAGACTGGTCTGATAGCCCATCCCCTGACTTGGCCCCGGATGGAAAATCAGAAGCCGCAGATACAGCCGGCTCCGCAAGGTCTGCAAAGCCGAGGACGAGCCGAGCCGCACCCGCTCAGTTCACCCCGGCCGCGCCGCGAGCGTTTGATACTCCTCCGTCAGCCACGGACTCTTTCTCCGACACAGACCACACTGACGGAGGCAGGGTTGAGCGGTCGTCCCATCCAACTCCGACCGCACACGGGACGGTTCTTTCATCCCGGTTACTCATCCTGCTCCTCGGCCTGATCGTTGCCGGCTATGCCAGCTTGACCTTTGTCGCCTCCTCCTACATAGAGCAAACTGCAGGTGTGCTCTCCCACCTCCCGGTGCTCGGCTCCTTACTCGACGCAGAGCGCCCGTCCGCACGGCATATTGCCCTCACAAAAATGCGGGGAGGCTTTTGGCTCACAAAAGACGGACACCAGGTCTTTGCTATTGCAGGCAGGGCGGTGAACCAAGCCACGGCACCTGCACAACGCATTCAAATCGAGGGAACGCTGCTCGGCGACAGTAGTCAGGTGTTAGGCCAGCGGCTCATTTTCTGCGGAACCGAAACCGCCCCAGAAGTGCTCGAAAGTCTCTCCCGCCGGCAGGTGCATATCTTGCAGAGTCTCATGCCGCCCAAGCAGTTCTGGGTCGCGGCAGGAGAAGGGGTTGATTTTCTGATTGCTTTTACCGATCCGCCCGACCGGGTCGTTGAATTCAGTAGCCGGGTTGTCGCGGCTCAATTCGGGCGGTCTTCTTAAGACGGCTCGTCGGTTCCTTTGCCTGATCCCTGCTCAGGAGTGACATCTATCTCGTCGGGATTTTTCACGGCTTTTCGAAAGCTGCGTATGCCCTTGCCGAGTCCCTCGCCGATCTCCGGCAATTTTCCTGCCCCAAATATGATGAGGACGATAACGAGGATAATAACGAGTTCGCCAACACCGAGACCAAACATGGTGTGCCCACTATAAGCCGGCCTGCGCCGCCGGGCAAGGCATACGCGTTTCCTTGCGGCCCGTGCCCGAGACAGCTAGAATGCCTCAAATGTCGGCCGCGGTCTTAACACCTTCCCCTCCCGCACAGCGTGACCCGCTCGTGCTTTTCCTCCTGTTCTCCCTCCTCCTCCATCTGATTCTGCTCCTGTTGTGGCCCCAATTCAAACGTGCCCAAGCACCGCCGGAAGAACAATTGACGGCTGTTGAGCTGTTGCCTCCAGAGGCGTTCACCCCACCCCAAGTCGCGCAGGTTCCTCCTCAAGTTCAGGAACCGGAGCCGGCGGAAGAACAGCCCAAAGAGGAGCAGCAACCACCTCCGGCAGTCCCGGAGCAACAGATCGTCAGTGTGCCGGATGAAGTCAATGACCAAGTTCCAGACAAGACCCGTTTTCTCAGCGACCGAAATACCGCG
>WTHD01000425.1 GCA_011523265.1 Candidatus Binatota bacterium | reverse complement strand
GCATAGTAATCTTCTTACTCTCTCTGACTCCGTACCTGAGCATACATCAGAGTCATTCCCACGTCACGATGACTGAGTAATCCATAACGGCTGGACCTCTGCCCGCTGTCCCGATATGCATGCGGCATTCCACTCGAAGAGGAGAAGCTGATGGATTTTGGGGTGACCTTTCCTGCGCGGGTTGGCGATTTTGAACTGATCGAATTGGCCGAACGGCTGGGCTATAGCCAGGCCTGGTTTTATGACTCGCAGATGATCTATTCGGACGTCTATGCGACTATGGCCCTGGCCGCACATAAGACCTCCAAGATTCGACTCGGAACCGGCGTGGCCGTGCCGACGACGCGCATGGCCCCGACCATTGCCCACTCGATTGCGACCATCAACCAACTCGCGCCCGGCCGGGTGGAATTGGGCGTGGGCACCGGCAACACCGCCCGGCTGACGATGGGCCTACGACCTATCACGTTAACGCGCATGAAAAAGGAAGTGCGCTTGATCCAGGCCCTGCTGGCCGGTGAGACGGGAACGCTCCGGGAAGAGGGCGAAGAGCACGCCGTTCGTTTTCTGCATCCGCACCGCAGTTATATCAACCTCAAGGACCCGGTGACGGTCAGCATCTCCGCCCTGGGTCCCAAGACCCTGGCTTACTGCGGCTCGGAATCGGACGGCCACATCACCTGGGGTATAGACTCGGACGGGCTGCGGGCGGCCCGGACCATCATCGACGACGCGGCCCACAAGCGCGGGAAATCACCGGGTGACGTACCCTCAAAATGTTTCTTTCCTACTGCTGTCCTCTCTCCTGGTGAGACCACCGCAACGCCGCGTATCATGAGCCTGGTCGCTCCGTTCATTATGAATTTCCTGCACGTCCAGGTAGAGGGGGGCAGCGCCTTGCTGCCGCCTATTCCGGCGGTGGCGGAATGGGTGGAGCGCTACAAAAAGTATGCGGCGGAACTCCCCGCGGAAACACGCCATCTCACCCTGCACGAGGGCCATATCATTTATCCGCGCGCGGACGAGGCGGAATTTATCGTGCCGGAACTGGCCGACGTGGTGGCCATCATCGGCCAGCCGGACGAGATCATTGAGCGCGTCCACGCCCTCGAAGATGCCGGCCTGTCGCATTTCGCCTTTCAGGTCATGGACGACGACCCGGTCAGGCAGATGACCGACTTTGCCGAAAAGGTGATGGCCAAGTACTAAAAAGGGAGAGCGAAAACCGCGAAGGAGTCGGTATGCATATTGGCGTGTTTAGTTATAACACCGAGTACACCATGGCCGCGGATGAGCTGGCGGTTGCCTGCGAGGAGCGGGGCTATGAGTCGCTCTGGCTGCCGGAGCATACGCATATCCCGGCCAGCCGGGAGTCTCCATTTCCCGGTGGTGGAGCGCTGCCCAAGGAATATATCCACATGTCCGACCCGTTTATCGGGCTGGCTGCCGCGGCCGCGGTGACCAAGACGCTCAAGCTGGGGACGGGCATCTCTCTCGTGACCGAGCACGATCCCATTGTCCAGGCAAAGCAAATTGCCTCTCTGGATCGCCTCTCTCAGGGCCGGTTTCTGTTCGGCATCGGCGCGGGCTGGAATAAAGAAGAAATGCGCAATCATGGCACGCCGCCCAATCGGCGCTGGACCGTCCTGACCGAACGCGTTGAGGCCATGCAGGCATTATGGACCCAAGACGAGGCCTCGTATCACGGCGAGTTTGTCAACTTCGATCGGGTCTGGTCCTATCCCAAGCCGCTGACGACGCCGCACCCGCCGATTCTGCTCGGCAGCCTGAGCTCAAAAATTGCGCTCAAACGCGTCGTCGATCTGTGTGATGGCTGGATTCCGGTTGCGGCTGCGGTCGAGGACCTGCCGGGTTCGATTGCAAAAATGCATGAGTACGCCGAGTCCATTGGGCGTGACCCGCGGTCCATTCCGATTACCTGCTTTTGTACCAACGCGCCAAAGGCACACATTCTTGCGCGCTTTCAGCACTACGGCGCGGTCCGAACCGTTGTCCGCATACCGACCGAAGATCGGGAGCAGGTGCGGGCGTTTCTGGATGCGTACGCACCCATGCTTCAAAAGTTCGCTTGAAGTTTTGTCTCTGACACTGCTATGACGGAGTCATTCCAGACCAAAGGAGGGAAGCTATGGCTTCGTTCATGGGGGCGTATGGAGGACAGACGTATGCGCTGATGCGTATTGTCTTGGGATTCACCTTCCTTTTCCACGGGACCCAAAAGCTATTGGGCTTTCCCTTGCCGCCACCGGAAGCACCCGCGTTTATCCTCTATGTCGCGGGTCCTATCGAGCTGGTTGGCGGGGCTCTGGTCATGATCGGACTGATGACCGGTTGGGCAGCCTTTATCTGTAGTGGCCTGATGGCAGCCGCCTATTGGATGGCCCACGGCATGAATGCGCTCCTCCCGCTTCAGAATCAGGGCGAACTGGCCGTTGTCTACTGTTTCGCCTTTTTGTTTATCTCTGCGCACGGCTCAGGGATGTGGAGCGTCGACGCTGCACGGAGTAGCGCCTCTCCGTCGGACGAATGAACCTCGCATAATCCGCCCCCCTTCTTCCGGTTGAACCCCTGCCTTTCGACACCGACACCGCGATTGTCGTAATCCGTCATTCCGGCGAAAACACACTGCCCCCGTAAAAACGGGGGTCAGCATACACCCCTACGACTTTTTCCTGGCGTGCGGGCAAGATGCCCGCGGCCTTTCCATCGATCACCTTGCCCAGGACGGGGCAGACCCTACCCGAGCGACCCGATTCCTGGTAGGCTGACCAACCTGCTGGAAGGGTGAAGATTGGAGTGTATTGGTATGGCTGAATTCGCCTATGCGTCGCATATACAGGTTGGGGAGAAACGGTTTCGAGAACGCTACGGACTCGACTTTGAAGACTTCCAGGTCGGGCAGATTTTCAAACACCGGCCCGGTTTGACGATTACCCAACAGGATAACCTCGAAGAATCGTTTGATACGCTCAACCAGGCCATGATCCATTTTGATGCCCACTACGCCTCCAAGACCGAGTGGAAAAAACCCCTGGTCGTCAGCACGCTGACCCTGCAACGCCTGATCGGCATGACCTGGAAAACGTTTTTCAAGAAAACGCGCATCCTGGGCTGGTCTGCGCTCAATATGACGGCTCCGGTCTTTGGCGGAGACACGCTCTACGCCGAGACCGAGATTAGGGCCAAGGAGGAGGTTGAGGGCGATGCCTCGTGCGGCAAGCTCACGGTCGAAACCAGGGGGGTGAATCAGGACGGCAAGCTGGTGTGCGTGATGGGCTATGACCTGCTGGTGTATAAACGTGACGCCGTGCCGTTTGAGGCCGTCAATTACTAGACTGAAGGTAAACCGCCATGAGTCAGTTTCATTCGCACCGAAAACTTGAAGACAATGTGTTCATGGAGATCGCGGGCATCGAGTTCGAAGACTTTGAAGTCGGCCAGGTCTTTGAACACCGACCGGGACGCACGTTCACGGCTGAGGAGAACCGGCAACACACCTTTCGGTCTGCCGACCTCTTCGCCCGCACCGCCGACGCGGAGTATAACCACAAGGTCTATGGCGGCGAAAACGTCATCAGCGAAACCCTGGTATTGAGCGCGGTCACCGCCATGACCACGAAAACGTTTAATAAGGTTGTGGCCAACCTCGGCTGGACCGATGTCAAACTGCCGACTCCGGTAAAAGCCGGCGATACGATCTATGCCGAGTCCGAACTGCTCGACAAGCGCGAATCGCGCTCCCGCCCGGCGCAGGCCGTGCTGCACGTCCGCACCCGGGCGATCAATCAGGACGGCCAGGAAGTCTGCTCGTTTGAGCGGAAACTCCTGATTTATAAACGCGGTCTGGGACCGTACGAAGACGCTGGCTATTAGGAAGAGGTGTCCCCGCATGAATACCCTTGAAGAAGGCAAGGCACTGACTCTCGATTTTAAGAAGCTGCGCAAGGTCGCGGAAACCGACCAGGATGTCATCCCGGTCGTGTTGCAACACGCCGAGAACGGCAAGGTTTTGTTTATCGGCTATGCGAACGACCTGGCACTCAGGGAAACATTCGCAACCCGACAGGCCGTGCTGTGGTCCACCTCACGCAACGAGTTATGGCGCAAGGGCGCAACCTCAGGCGATGTGCTCGATCTGGTCGATGTCCGCGTCAACTGCGAACAGAATTCCGTGTTGTACCGCGTCATCCCTCGCAAGGGCGGAGTGTGTCATACCAAAGACGCTACCGGTCAGGCCCGGCAGACGTGTTATTACCGCGCCACAACCGCCATAGATCGGGACCTCGAATTCGTTTGATCCCCTTTGACCTGGAAGGAGCGGATGCATGAAGCTTGGTATTTTCAGTTTCAATACCGAATACACCATGCCGGCGGCAGAGTTGGCCGTCGCCTGCGAGGAACGCGGCTTTGAGTCCCTGTGGGTGCCCGAACACACCCACATTCCGGCCAGCCGGGAAACCCCCTGGCCGGCTGGCGGTCCGCTGCCCAAGGAATACATCCACATGTCCGACCCGTTCTCAACCCTGGCCGCGGCCGCGGCCGTGACCGAGAAAATCCTGTTGGGCACCGGTGTCTCGCTGATTATTGAGCACGAGCCCCTCTACCAGGCCAAGCAGGTGGCGACCCTGGACCGCATCTCCAACGGCCGTTTCCTGTTTGGGGTGGGTGCCGGCTGGATTCGGGAAGAAATGCAGAACCACGGCACCCCGCCCAACCGGCGCTGGCAGGTCTTCAAGGAGCATATTGAGGCCATGAAGGCCCTGTGGACGCAGGAGGAGGCCTCTTACCACGGCGAGTTCGTGAACTTCGACCGGGGCTGGTCCTATCCCAAGCCGCTGACCGTGCCGCACCCGCCCATCATTCTGGGCAGCATGAGTTCCAAGCTGGGCCGGCAGCGTGTGGTCGATCACTGCGACGGCTGGCTGCCCATCGAGACCCTGATTGACGACTGGCCGGCCGCCCTGGCCGACCTGAACGCACGGGCGGAAAAAGCCGGGCGCGCTCCGGGGTCCATCCCCATCTCGTTTTTCTGCATCGACACCCCGGACGAGCAACGCCTGGAGCGCTACCGGGATATGGGAGCCGTCAGAACCGCGGTGCGCATTCCAACCGAAGGCCGCGAGGTGATTCTGCCCTTCCTGGACACATACGCCGAGATTGCGCAGCGGCTGGCGTGAAATTAAGCCGATCCCCAGCGTTGCCATTAGTTGGCTGTTGTGGGGAGCGCAGGCGGAATTAATTCAACACCCGCACGGGAGCCCCCTGCAAAAAGGTCTGAATATTCTCTACCGTCTCGTCAAAGAATACTTTATAGGTCTCCGCCGTCACATAACCGATATGGGGCGTGATGATGGTGTTTGCCGTGCGCCTCAGCGGATGGTCCAGCGGCAGTGGCTCCTCATCAAACACGTCCAAGCCCGCACCTGCGATCGTTCCATTCTGGAGGGCCGCGATAAGTGCCGCCTCATCGACAATCGGTCCCCGCGAGGTGTTAATTAAATAGGCCGTAGGCTTCATCCGATTGAGTTCCTGGTGTCCGATAAGACCCCGCGACCGGGCGCTCAGAACCAGATGAATCGAAAGAATATCGGCGCGGGCCAGGAGTTCGTCTTTGCTCACCAGGGTCGCGCCGCACTCGGCCGCGCGTTCCGCTGTCAGATTTTGGCTCCAGGCAATGACGTTCATTTGAAAGGCATTGCCGACTCTGGCCACCTCTGACCCCAACCGTCCCAGCCCCATCAGGCCGAGTGTTTTACCATGCAGCCCCAGCCCCATGCTGACCTGCCAGCGTCCCGCCCGGGTGGCCTGGTCTTCGTCGGGAATATGACGCAGGAGGGATAAAATCAGACCCCAGGTGAGCTCGGCGGTCGGATACAGGATGCCGCCGGTTCCACACACCAGGACGTTGCAGTCCGCAGCAGCCTGCATATCGATGGCGGCGTTGCGCATGCCCGTTGTGGTCAATAATCGCAGCTGTGGAAGCTGCTCCAGCAGCGTACGCGGGAAGGGCGTCCGTTCCCGCATCGCCATGACGATGTCGAAGTCCTTCAGCCGCTCGGCCACGGCAGCCTGGTCTGTGAGGTGATCGCGGAACACCTCGACCTCAACGTCCGCCGGCAGCACGCTCCAGTCCGTCATCTTTCGAGCCACGTCCTGATAATCGTCCAGGACGGCAACGCGTACCATACGTTTGTCTCCAAACCGTACTCATTTCTGGAGGCGCACGAATTTTTGCAGCACATGCCCGTCAAGGGGAATCAAGCCTTGTCTCCCGCCGGCGCTATAGTTCACTTCACTGACGTAGAGATCGCCTCGCGAGTCGGCCCAGATACCGTGCGGCGCATAGAAATTGCCCGGCTCCAAACCATGTTCACCAAAGCGGTGTTGGACCTCCCCGTCCAGCGTGAGTACGGTTACGCACGAGGGTGGTTCGTGCGGCGGCACCGCGGCCCCCAGATTATTCGGCATAGATGCGACTTTGAATCCCAGCTCGGCGACAAAGAGATTTTCGTCTTCGTCGATATACAGATCGTCCGGCCGATTCACATGCGTCCACTCGGTGACATAGTCGCCGTCGCCGGTAAAGAGCTGAATGCGCGAGTTCTCCCGGTCGGCGACATACACCCGTCCGCGCCGGTCAACGGCGATCGCGTGGGGTATTTTGAACTGTCCGGGGCCGCTGCCGGGCTCCCCCCAGGAGAACTGGAGTTCGCCAGCGGCCGAGAATTTATGCACCCGCGCGTTGCCGTAGCCATCGGCGATATACATATCGCCCTGGGGTGAGAGAGCGACATTGGTAACCATATTAAACGGGCCGGCGGATTGTTGGACCGGCGTGGTCCAGGCCTGAAAGCCGGTCTCCGCGGGTTTGTCTTTTGCGCCCAGCGTTTTGATGAGCGTACCGTCCGGGGTGAAGAGACGGACCGTATGGTCGAAGTTGTCGGCACAGTAGATGGTGTCGTCAGGACCAATAAAAATGCCGTGGGCGTTGGTAAAGACATCTTCTCCCCAGGCGTTCAGAAACGTGCCGTCCCGGTCAAACACGATCATGGGATGCTCGCCCCGGTTAAAGGCATACACCCGATCCTGTGAGTCGGTCGCGACCCCGGCAACCTCAACGAACGACCAGCCTTCGGGCAGGTGTTCCCAGCCTTCGATGACCTCGTATTCGACCTTATTCTGTCCCAGTGCCATATGCCCTCCTTTACGCCACCCGCTGGTCGAGTTGCACCACGATGCCGTCGGGGTCTTTGAATAATGTGGTCAGCACCTGTCCGCCGGGTTCTTCGCCATAGGCCACACTGTCAAAAGTGGTGGGCGGCATGACGATAGGCACCCCGGCGGCTCGGACTTTTGCAAACATGTCTTCGAGGTCGTCCACCCAAAAGGCAAAATGGTGAATGCCAACCTGATTGAGATTGAGCGCCCCACCGGAAACCGGCTGGTTCTCCGACAGGACGATAAAAGTGGCGTCCGGCCCGTCGTCCCAACGCAGATACACCCCGTGACGCGGCTTGGCCAGCGCCCCACCCGGATTCTCCTGCGGATCGTCCAGGGTGACCCGCAGGCCTAATATGTCACGGTAAAATTTGAGCGATTGCTCCATATTGCTGACCCCAATAGCAATATGTGAGGTGTTGCGAATTTTCATCTCGGCCTCCTTCTGCCCTCTGCACGGCCCCTAGGTTCCCGACCAGTGGGGAGCGCGCTTTTCACGAAAGGCGCGCAAGCCCTCCTGTTGGTCGGCCGATAAAAAGCACTCGGTCGCGGCTTCATTCTCGCCCATGATCGCCGTCTCGATGTCAACGTCCCGGTTGCGGGCAAAGCACTGTTTGACCTGGGAAACGGCAATCGGCCCGCGGCTGACCAGGGTATCGACCAGGGTGCGGACGCGCTCGATGAGCGCGTCCGGTTGTACGCAGGCGTTGAGCAGCCCGATCCGCTCGGCTTCGGCAGCCTCGATGATATTGCCCGTCATGCCGAGTTCCTTGGCCTTGGTCTCGCCAACCAGGCGGGGCAGAATATGCGTGGAGCCGTTGGTCATGGGCTGGTTGATATTGACCTCGGCCGACCCGATCCGGGCGGTGTTTACGGCAATGCGAAAATCGCACACCAGGGTCAGCTCGAAGCCCGCGCCCACAACCACGCCATTGATGGCCGCGATGGTTGGCTTGGGGAGGGTGCGAATCAACGACCAGGTCGCAGCCAACTCGTTGAGAAATGTCCGGAAGTCATCCAGACGGGTGTGCTCCATGGTGCTAATGTCGGCACCGGCGCAAAACCCCCGGCCCGCCCCGGTGAAGACAACCGCCCGCACCTGGGTATCCGCTTGCGCGTCGGTACAGGCCTGCCTCAGGCTGCGGACCAGCGCGGGCGAGAGCGCGTTCAGCACGGTCGGGCGATTGAGGGTGATCCAGGCCGCAGGGCCATGCTTTTCATACAGGATATCTT
>WTHD01000267.1 GCA_011523265.1 Candidatus Binatota bacterium | reverse complement strand
GTCCTGGGTTGCTCGTTCCTGCCGGCTTTAACGGCCCTGGAACGGTCACGACCGCCAGTGTCGCAGGAGCGCAGTTTGGGTTTGCCCTGGTATGGGCGGTCGGGTTCTCCATTTTTGCCACCCTCGTCCTACAAGAAATGGCGGCCCGACTCGGCATTATTGCACGTAGCGGACTCGGCGAAGCGCTCCGGACGGCTATTCGAACTCCGTTCCTCCGTCTCCTGCTCCTGTCCCTGGTGGTCATCGGCATAGGCGGCGGCAACGCTGCCTTTGAGATGGGCAATATCCTTGGCGCATCGGTGGCCCTAGCCGAGGTCTCCGGGCTTCCGACCTCATCCTGGACCCTGGTCGTTGGCGGCCTGGCGCTTGTGTTGCTGTGGTCCGGGACGTACGCGGCGATTGAGCGCGTGCTGGTTTTTCTGGTGCTGCTCATGAGTGGGGTCTTTCTGCTGACGGCTCTACTCGTCCAACCATCACTCTCGGATATCCTGACCGGCTTCTTCAGCCCGACCCTCCCCGCCGGGTCATTTGTGACCGTGATGGCGCTGATCGGTACTACGGTCGTTCCGTACAATTTGTTTCTGCACGCCAGTACGGTCCAAGCCAAGTGGCCGGCGACGTTGTTCGCCTCCCAAGCCCTGCGGGAGGCACGTCGCGATACGTTGCTCTCGATCGGTCTGGGTGGGATCCTCACCCTGGCCCTGGTCGCAACCGCGGCCGCGGCTTTTTTTCGCCAAGGGATAGCATTGGAAAATGCCACCTCCATAGCCAAACAGCTTGAGCCCCTCGTCGGCTCCCACGCGCCTCTCCTCTTTGCGAGCGGCCTGTTTGCCGCCGGTTTGACGAGTGCCATCACCGCCCCGCTTGCCGCCGCCTATGCCACGGCCGGGGTGCTGGGCTGGTCCGTAGACCTCGATAGCGGCAAGGTCCGACTGGTGTGGAGTACGGTCGTCCTGATTGGGACAGGGCTTGCCTTTTTGGGGCAGCAGCCGCTGGTGGCCATCCTGCTTGCCCAGGCGGTCAACGCCTGTCTACTGCCCCTCCTTGCCGGTTGTCTCCTGTTTGTCATGAATCAGCAGAAGCTCCTCGGTTCGTACACCAACGGCATGCTGGCCAATATGGCGGGCGGTGCGGTCGTGCTTATTGTGACGGGCTTAGGTGTCTTTCAATTCTTCCGCGTGTTTGGAATGATCCCAACCTGACCCGACCTCACCCGCGACCGAAGCGGAACGCCTGCGGAGTCTCATATGAGCCACTTGTTTGCCTATCTTTCTCGGATGAAATTTATTCGGCGCTGGAGTTTGATGCACAGCACCTATCCGGAAAACGTCCAGGAACACAGCCTGCAAGTCGCGCTGGTGACCCACATGTTGGCCGTTATTCGGAATCGTCTCTTCTCCGGCGAGGTGAACCCGGAGCGGGCCGCAACCCTGGCCCTCTACCACGATGTTGGCGAGGTCTTGATTGGCGACCTGCCGACACCCGTCAAGTATTTTAATCCCGAGATCAAGACCGCCTATCAGACCATTGAGCAGACCGCGGTGCGCAAGCTGTTCAGCATGCTGCCCGAAGAACTCAAAGACGACTATCAACCGTTCTTTGAGTCGGATGAGGCCGACCGTGACCACCACGAGTTGGTCAAAGCCGCGGACAAGCTGTGCGCCTATCTCAAATGCCTGGAAGAGGTCAGCGCGGGCAATCAGGAGTTCTCGCAGGCAGAACAGACGCTCAAGGAGACGGTCGAGCGGATTGACCTGCCGGAGGTGCGCTATTTTCTGAAGACCTTTGTCCCGAGTTTCCGCCTCACCCTCGACGAGTTGGGTTAGAGCGCCGGACGGGTGTCTTTTTGCGTTCCGATCCAGAACCTGACTGGTATGGACTCCCGCCCTCAACTACAGTGAAAGAGCACCGGAGGCGCAATCCAGCTCACGTCAGGAGGGAAAAATGACAGTCCAGACTCCGCAGGCAGGCATTATTCCGGAACCGAATCAACATGCCCTCTTTCTGGTCACCAAGGTCAACAATCCAACCACCACCCGCGAAACGGTCGCCCGGATGGTCGCGGGTATTCCCGAACTGGTGACGACGGTTGGCCGGCACGACCCGGAGGCCGCCCTGGTGTGTACGGTCAGTTTCGGGTCGGGCTTCTGGGATGTGCTCTCCCCAGGCCGTCGGCCCAAGGGGCTACGACCCTTCACCGCCATTGACCTGCCCGGCAAGAGCGCGCCGAGCACGGGCGGCGACATCCTGTTTCACCTCATCTCAAAACGGCTGGACCTCAACTTTGAGCTGGCCAAACAGCTCCGCGGCCAGCTTGGAGACGCGATAGACGTGTTGGACGAGGTCCATGGCTTTCGCTACCTGGACTCACGCGATCTGACCGGATTTATTGACGGCACGGAAAACCCCAGCGGCGATGAGGAGCGGGCAGAGGTGGCCCTGATCGGTGACGAAGACCCCGACTTCGCCAGCGGCAGTTATGTTTTCACCCAACGCTATGTGCATAATTTCCCCAAGTGGAACGCCACCCCACAAGACGAGCAGGAAGGAGCCGTCGGTCGCCGTAAGGCGGATAGCGAAGAACTATCCGACGAGACCAAACCCCCGACCGCCCATATCAGCCGGGTGGTCATAGAGGAAAACGGAGAAGAACTGGAAATCCTGCGCCACAGTTTCCCCTATGGGACGACCTCGGAGGCGGGCCTGTTCTTCATTGCCTATACCAAAGATCTCGATATTACCGACAAGATGCTGCGGCGCATGCTGGGAGCCAGCGGCGACGGGCTGCACGATCATCTCATGGACTACACCCAGGCCGTGTCAGGCGCGCACTTTTTTGCTCCGTCGCTCGAAATGTTGCAGGCGCTGGGGAAATAGTGCCTACGGAGCGGTCGGATTCCGCTGACAGGCTTCCAGGTCAAAGAATAATTCCCGGCCCGGATTCTTCAGCTCAGGGCTCTCGCCCAGCCGGAGAATCCGGGCGGTGATACTTCCGGGCGCAATATCGAGCACGCCAACTGTTCCGAGCCGGGTGGACCATAGATGAGGATGGGTGGCGCTGCCCGAATTAATCTGCAAGACCCCCTCTCGATAATCCAGGCGCTCAAAGTGCGTATGCCCGGTGATGACAATGTCCGCAGGCTCACCGTGCAGGTACTGTTGGGTTAAGTCGGCGATCGGCCGCTCTTCAGGCTCCATGTCATGAACCATGGCAATACGCCAGCCTTCGAGGTGCAGCCGCTGCACGTCTTCCACTCGCGGGTCGTCCCACCCGCTGTCATTATTACCCCGGGCCGCCAGCGTCGGCGCGATTGACTCCAACCAGTCCAGCACGCGCGGGGAGACGATATCCCCGGCGTGGAGGATGAGGTCCGCGCCTGCAAAAGCGACTCTGACTTCGTCCCAGAGTTCGCGGATCGTGCTCGGCAGGTGAGTGTCCGTAACGAGACCGATACGCATGGGTTATCTTTCTTCCTATGTATCGGGGATATCCAAGCGCTCATTCCAAAAGAGGCTGTGCTGCGCTTACCAGAGAGGGAGGGGGACGCTACGATTTTAGACCCAATTGCTTCCGAATAAGGCTACAAAGACTCTCTTTTATTTCCGAGTGCCTGGGGACAGGGACGCGTTTACCGGTTCTTGGGTTCTCATAAATATCATGCCGCCTCCCATGCCGTTTCAAGTAGCAGCCCGCCTCGACTAATTCTCTGATAAAGTTTCCCCTTTTCACCCCACGTCCACCAAAATATCTTTCGTTTGTGACCCTGAGTGCTGGGGCGAGACTTCCTCTTCGATCATCATTTTATAGGCATCCCGTATATTCTCTTCCAACTCTTCGAGCGTCTCCCCTTGGCTGAAAATTCCGGGAATCTCTTTCAGCCCTCCGACATACCAGCCATCATCTATCCAATATTCAAGTGAGAAGTGGCGTTTCATGAAAATGCCCTCTTTCCGATGATAACGTATTGTTGGCCCTACATATCAAACGTCTGTCAGAAATCGACCCGATCTGCCCATCGTACTTCACGAATCACAAAATTACGTGAACTTTCTTTCCATTCAAGCACGAACGTGCTTCCGGGACGAGGAAGAGGAAAATCAGCTATTCTTGCTGCTCCACGATCCAGCGGGCCGCCGCGACAATATTCTCGGGCGCAATCCCGTAGCGCCGGTACAGGTCGGCCTGGGTGCCGGACTGTCCGAACTCGGTCACCCCGAGACAGGTCATCCGCGTTGCCAGCGCCCCGCCAATAAACGACAGGGTATGGGGGTGCGCGTCGTGGAGGGTCACAACCGGAGCGCCCCGCTCCGCAACCGGCACCAGGGCTTCCACCCAGCTTTCGTATCGTTGGCCCTGCATATTCTGCTGCTGGGTCGCCATATAGTCGTGGAACAACACATCCGCGCTGGTCACGTTGAACACATTGGCAAAAATACCGTGCTGCCTGAGCTGTTGAGCGGCCTCAACCGCTTCCGGCAGCATGGCGCCCGTCACAAACACATGAACAACGTTCACGCCGGGCTGGTAGGCTTCTTCAGCCTGCCAATCCAGCAGCCGATAACCCCCCTGAAGCACCTGCTGCCGCAGGTCTTCTTCCCCGTCTCGTTCCAGCGCCATATTGAAGACGGCCTGGTCCAGCGGCTTGGTCGAGAGCCGCAAATAGGCGCTCTTGCCGGTGTCCCGGTCCTGCAGTTCGGCCAGCGCGGCCAGGAGGATCCATTCCAACTCGAGCGCATAGGCCGGTTCATAATACGTGACCCCAGGCAGTTGGACCCCGATGCCCGGCGTAATGAGCGACTGGTGCGCCCCGCCTTCGGGACTGAGGCTGATCCCCGAGGGAGTGCCGATGACGATGAATTTGGCCTGCGAGTAGGCCGCGTAAATAAAGGCGTCGAGCGCCCGACACACAAACGGATCGTATACCGTGCCAATCGGGAGCAGGGACTGCCCATACAGCTCATCGGCCAAGCCAAAGGCACCCAGGGCCAGAAACAGATTATTCTCGGAGATGCCGAGTTCGATGTGTTTGCCGGTCGGGTTCTCGCGCCAGTCGATCAGCAGAGAGATGTCCGACTCGCCGAAATAATTCTTCATCTGACGTCGCGAGTACACCCCGACCTTGTGAATCCAGCCACCCAGATTGGTTGACATGGCGACATCGGGCGAAATCGTGACCAGATGGGGCGCAATCTCGGGCTGACGACTCAGGGCCAGAAAAATACGACCCAGTATGGCCTGCGTCGACAGGACGCCGTGATACGTTCCGCCCAAGCCGGCTGGAATCTCGATGGCCGTTCCCGCAGCCCCTTCGGCCGGAGCAGAACGCTGGACTTCCTCGGCCGACTCCTCCCCCTCCTCCAGCAGCGCGGCAATATAGCGCGCCTCTTCGCTGTCCGGGGAAAAGGCGGCAAACTCCTCGCCCTCGGCCACGCCCAGCCGCTGGCGGACATCTTCAATCTCCCCAGGCTTGAGCAGCCGCGCGTGGTTGGCGGGATTACCGGCCAGCGGCAGGCTCCAGCCTTTGATCGTATAGGCAAAAATCACAATCGGCTGGGTCTCGATAGCGAACGCCTCGGCAAAGGCTTCGAGCACCCGCTCCAGGTCGTGCCCGCCGAGATTGGCCAGCAACTCCTTCACCTCATCCGGCTCATAACCGGCCAGCAGCTCGGCCATAGCCGCATCTTTTTTCCCGTTGGACTGAACGAAACGATCACGGATAGTGACGCCGTCCTGGAGCAACAGGCTCTGGTACTCCTCGTTGCTCATCTCATCGATTCGAGCTCTGAGTTTGAGCCCGTAGGGTTTGCGGAAGACGTTTTCGAGTTGGTGGCCGTATTTGAGGTCAATGATATGCCAGCCGTTGGCGGCAAACATTTCCCTCAACTGCTGGGCGCGGCCGTCCGGGACCACACGGTCGAGGCTCTGGCGGTTCAGGTCCACGACCCACAGCACCCGCGACATTCGCTGGGTATAGGCTTCACCCAGCGCCTCCCAGATATTGCCCTCGTCCAGCTCGGCATCACCGACCAGGGCAATATGCCAGCCCGAGGACGGTCCGTCCGAGGGTGGAGCGGCTTCCCGGTCCGCTTCGTCAGTATGGTCCTCCAGATAGTCGCGGACCAGGGCACCAAAGAGCGGCGTCACCGCACCCAGGCCAACCGACCCGGTTGAAAAATCGACCTGGTCCGGGTCTTTGGTGCGGGACGGATAGGCTTGCAGGCCGCCGTACTGACGGAAGGCCTTGAGCTTTTCTTGGGGCAGCACGCCGCGTAAAAACTGAATCGCATGAAACACCGGGGAGGCGTGCGGCTTGATGGACACGCGGTCACCCGGCCGCAGAAAATAAAAATACAGCGCGGTCAGCAATGTCACCACAGAGGCGGAGCTGGCCTCATGCCCGCCCACTTTGAGGCCGTCCGGGTTGGGACGCACAAAGTTCGCGTAATGCACAATATAGGTTGAGAGCCACAGCACCCGCCGCTGGATACGCTCAAGCATGTCCAGGTCGTACAGATCCCACCGGCGGACGCGGTCGGAAGACGGCATATCGGCTAAGGCGTGCTGTTTCATGCGGCTGGCCTCATAACACTGCTCTGGACGGCATCAGGCTCGTGTAGACTACAGGCCAAAGAAGGTGGCCGCATTCTCCCCCAGGATTTTGTTGACCGAGGCTTCGGGCAGACGAGCCAGCGATTCGCGCGTTTTCTTGACCGGCTCGGTAAAGCCTTCGGCATGGGGATAGTCCGAGCCAACAAAAAACTTATCGTCCCCAACCAGCTCAACCATATGCGGCAGGGTCCGTTCGCTCGGGTCGGCGGAAATCCAGATGTTGCGCGCAAAGTACTCGCTGGCCGGCCGCTTCATCTGGCAGGTGTGGCCCATATAGCTGAACCGATAGTCCAGCCGGTCGAGCCACTCGGCCACCCAGCCGCTGGCCGATTCAATCGTGGCGACCCGCAAGCGCGGGAAACGCTCAAACACACCATCATAGATCATGGTAGTAAGGGCCATGCGCGGGTCTTGAATGACGTTCATGCTGAGAAACATAAAGCCGGGATCACGGTCGCTATACCATTCGTTGCCAATGTATTTTGCATGGACCACCAGGTGCAGTCCGACGGCAATGTCGCACTCTTGGGCCGTTGCCCAGACGGGATCAAAGTCCGGATGGCCAAAGCTTTTGCCATCGATAGGCAGGGCGCCAACAAAGACTCCGTGCATGCCGGCTTTGGCCAACTGCTTAATCTCCTCAACCGCCGCGGCAGGGTTGCGCAACGAGATATGACCCAGGGGATGGAGACGGTCCAGACGCCCCTGGCAGGTTTCGACCGCCCAACGGTTATAGGCGCGGCAATGAGCGGCGGCGAGTTCCGGGTCTTCAACCAGGTCCTCCCACAGCAAGCCAAGGGTAGGATAGATAAACTGGCCTTCTATGCCTTCGACATCGAGGAAGTGGATGCGTTGCTCCATATCCTCAAGCGAATGACTGAACGCCTGAGTCCAATCAAAGGACTTGAGCCCCTGGCCGGATTCTTTTTGGCCATAGCCCACGGCAACGCCCATGAGTTCCTCGATGCTGAGGTCTCCAGAGTGATCAATCCGCACATCTTCAACCGCAACCGCGTACCGGTTGCTTTTTGGGTCTTGTTCAAACCGCAGGCAGCGCGAGCGGTACCGGGGATCGATATGCTGCTCCCACAGATCGAGCGGTTCCATAAAGTGACTGTCCGCATCAATAATACGCGTCATGACGCCTCTCCTTTAGCCATTACTGACTTCTCGCATGGTCGCCACAAACTGTTTCATCTGCGCAAAGAGTTCATCCGGCCGATTCGTTGTGGTCAGCATGTATAAGGCCTGCACTCCTGCCGCTTGGTAGGCCTGCGCCTGGGTGACGGAAACGTTCGAGCCGACCAGGGTGGTGATCTCCAACTGGGCGGCATCGCGCCCGGCTTCTTTCGTAAGGGCGTGTAAGGTCTCGGTCTTCTGCCGAATCGTCTCGGGCGAGAGAAAAACCGGCTGCCAGCCGTCTCCCCACCGCGCCACGCGGCGCAGGGCGGGCAGAGTGTTGCCGCCGATCCAAATCGGAGGATGCGGACGCTGAACGGGCTGCGGCCCAAAATTCACATCGACATCAATCCTGCCGTAGGCCGTGCTGAGGCGTGGATGCGGGTCCGTCCACAAGGTTTTCATCAGCTTGAGACAATCCTCGCTCAAGGCCGCCCGCTCTTCGAATGGAACCCCAAGAAACCCAAACTCGTCCTTCAGCCAGCCAATGCCAACCCCGCAGATGATCCGGCCGCCCGACAGACGATCCAGCGTTGTCATCATCTTGGTAACGGCCGCGGGATGGCGATAGGGCAGGATAATCACGCTCACCCCCAATCGGACCCGCGTCGTGATGGCGGCCAGGAACGCCAGGGTAGTAAAACAGTCCGACCAATCCTGCTCCTGGTACACATGCCACGGCGGATTATCCATCTTTACCGGGAAGGGAGTCTGAATTTTTTGGG
>WTHD01000426.1 GCA_011523265.1 Candidatus Binatota bacterium | reverse complement strand
CCGAATCGGTTCCAGACGGGGGCGAAGTCCATTTTGTGCCAGCCATTGGAGGCGGGTAAGGGTCTATTGAGTCTATTGAGCTTGTTGGGTCGGTTGAGTTTTTTAGTCCCGACAGACCATATCCCCAATCCCTAATCCCCCATTATCCGTTTTTCTCCAGGATCGCCTTGGTCACGCGCGGGGGTGACATGGGCAGGTCCAGCAGCCGCACGCCGGTGGCGTTATAGATCGCGTTGGCGATGGCCGCCGGCGGAGGAACAATCGGTACTTCGCCCACACCGCGCACACCCACCGGATGACCGGGGTTCGGGACTTCAACCAAGACGGTTTCAATCATGGGCAGATCCAGACAGGTCGGCATCCGATAATCCAGGAAGCCGGTGTTCTGCATCCGTCCGTCCTCGCCATAGACGTATTCCTCGTTCAGCGCCCAGCCGACCCCCTGGGCCACGCCGCCCTGCATCTGACCTTCCACGTAGCTGGGATGGACGGCCTTTCCGACGTCCTGGACAGCCGTGTAGCGCAGCACGTCCACCTTGCCGGTTTCCTCGTCCACGGCCACGTCAACCACATGGGTTGCAAAGCCCGGCCCCACACCGCGTGGGTTGACGGACGCCCGACCCGCCACCGGACCGCCGGTCCGGGGCAGCTTGCCGGCGAGTTCCTTGAGGGTCATGGATTCGTTGCCATTCTCAGTACAGGTGAAGACGCCGTCCTGGAACGCAACCTTATCCGCGTCCACCTTCCAGGATTTGGCCGCCCGCCCCTTGAGTTGACTCAGCACATCTTGAGCGGCTTCATACACGGCCGTCCCCGTGGCGAAGGTCACCCGGCTGCCGCCGGTCATGTCCGTATGGCCAATGGACTCGGTATCGGCCACAACCGGATGGACCTCTTCTGCCTTGAGGCAGAGCACCTCGGCGGCAATCATGGCGCAGGACGCCCGCGTACCACCAATATCGGTTGAGCCGGTCACCACATTGGCGGTGCCGTCAGTGTTAATGGCAACGGTCGCGCTGGACTGAAAACCGGCGTTAAACCAGAAGCCCGAGGCCAAGCCCCGCCCGACCTGGCGGCCTTCGACCTGAGGCAGCTCGGACTTGAAATGGTCGCTGTCCTTGGCGGCTTCGAGCGTTTCAAGAAAGCCGATCTGGCCAAACTTCGGACCCGCGGGCTGCGCCGTGCCCTCTTTGGCGCCGTTGATGCGACGGAACTCCAGGGGATCGATACCGAGCTTTTCGGCGAGTTCATCGATCACCGTCTCTGAGCCCATGGCCGCGTTGGTTGCGCCCGGAGCCCGGTAGGCCGCGGTCTTGGGCTTGTTGACCAAGACGTCATAGCCGTCGATTTGGAGATTCTCGATGTCATACGGAGCAATAACGCACATACAGCCCGCGCCAACCGGAGAGCCCGGAAAGCCACCGGCTTCATAGGCCATCCAGACTTCGGCAGCCGTGATCTTGCCGTCCTTGTCCGCCCCCATCTTCACCTTGATGTGCGAGCCCGGGGTCGGTCCGGTGGCTTTGAGCACATCGGCGCGTCTCATGACCATCTTGACCGGCTTGCCCGTCTGCTTTGACAGCACCAGCGCAATCGGCTCGTAATAAATGGGAATCTTACCGCCAAAACCGCCCCCGATTTCCGCGGGAATCACCTTGATCTTGCTGGGCGGCATGTCGAGCACAAAAGCCGTTTGATCCCGGGTCGTAAACGCGCCCTGGGTACTCACCCAGATCGTGCTCTGCCCGTCCGAACTGTACTGGGCCACGGCGTTATGCGGCTCGATATAGCCCTGGTGAACCATGGACGTGTCAAACTCACGCTCAATGACCACCTCGGCGGCGGCAAAGCCCTCGGCCAGGTCACCGCGCGCGAACTGGATATGGTTGGCGACGTTCGTGTCCGTGGGCTCCCCATCGTCACCCTTGCCCAAGCCGGGGATCAGGATCGGGGCTTTATCGTCCATGGCCTCAACCACGTTCTGTACGTGGGGCAGGACTTCATAGTCAACCTTGATCAGCCTGGTGGCTTCCTCGGCGATATGCGGGCTGGTGGCGGCGACGGCGGCCACCACATGTCCGTCGTACAGGACCTTGTCGCGGGCCATGCAGTTCAGGGATATATGCTGCGGGTTGATCGGCAGCTCTCCCATTGCCGCCATACCGGGGCCGATTTCCGGGAAGTCCTTGGCCGTGACGACCGCTTTCACCCCGGGCAGCGCCTCGGCCGCTGAGGTGTCGATCGATTTGATTCTGGCGTGAGCGTGCGGGCTGCACAGGACCTTGCCGTGCAAGAGGCCAGCCAGAGTAATATCGGCCCCATACTGTGCCCGACCGGTGACTTTATCGGCCCCATCGTGCCGAATCGGACGCGTCCCGATGACTTTGAATTTATGTTCTTGTTGGGCAGCCATGTTTACCTCCCTTGCATTTCAGCGGCGGCGTCTTGGACCGCTCTCACGATCTTGTCATAGCCCGTACAGCGGCAGAGGTTGCCAGCCAGGGCGTAGCGAATTTCATGCTCCGTGGGGTTGGGGTTCCGGTCCAACAGCGCTTTGGACGTGACTAAAAAGCCGGGGGTGCAGATTCCGCACTGGAGGGCGGCGTGCTCCAGGAATTTCTTCTGGAGCGGATGCAGGGTATCCCCGTCGGCCAAGCCTTCGACCGTGGTGACCTCTTTGCCTTCGGCCTCAACCCCGAGCACGAGACAGGAGTCTGTGGGGCGTCCATCCAGAATGACGCTGCACGCACCGCAGTCGCCCGTCAGGCAGCCTTCTTTCGTGCCGGTATAGCCCACAACATCACGCAGCACTTCAAGTAGGCTCTGACGTGGTTCACACAGGAACTCGGTCTCTTCCCCATTAACAGTTGCTTGCACATGTACTTTCTTCATGTCTTTCCTGCCTTCCCAATAACCTAGCGTGCCCGCGCCCGCGCGGCTGCTTCCTTCAAAGTGCGGCGGGTGAGAACGCCGACCAGATGCGTCCGAAATTCTGCCGTGCCGCGCATATCACTGATGGGCGAGGCGGCTTGCTGAGCGAGCTGTGCCGCCGCATCGATAGCGGCGTCATCCAGCGTTTTCCCGACCAGAGAATCGCCCGCTTCTTTGGCCAGAAGTGGCCGGGCGGCAACCGCGCCGAGACCGATGCGAGCCGCGGTGCAGGTATCGCCATCAAGCGCCACGCACGAGCCCACGCCAACCACCGCGATATCCATCTCGTTCCGAGGGATAAAACGTTGGTAGCAGTCAGCCGCCTGCCCTTGTAGGGCGGGAATCTGGAAGGCTACCAATAACTCGTTCGGCGCGAGCACCGTCTCTCCGGGAGCGGTCACAAAGTCTTCAACCGCCACCTCGCGCGTGCCGTTGGGTCCGGCGATCTGACAGACCGCGCCCAAGGCAATCAGGGCCGGCGTCGTATCCGCGGCGGGAGAGCCATTACACACATTCCCGCCCACCGAGGCTCGTGCCAGGATCTGATCGGAGCCGATCAGCGCGGCAGCCTCAGCCAGCCCCGGATAGTGCTGCTGCACCGTCGCGTCGGCAATAATCTCGCAGCACGCCCGCGCGGCTCCGAGTCGGAGCCCGCCTTGCGCATCAAAGGACAAGGCTTGGAGTTCTGGGATCTTTTTGGCGTCAATCACCTGTCCCGGTTGTCGTACACCGGCACGCATCTGGATAATCAGATCCGTACCTCCTGCTAGCATACGCCCATTTTCGCCCGCCGCGGCCAAAACGCTAATGGCCTGATCGAGCGACGTCGGCGCTTCATAATTCAGTTCGTGCAAGGTCGCCTCCTTTTTTGATTTTGATTCGTCTTCCGTCGTCTTCCGTCGTCTTCCTGCCCCTTCGCAGGCTCCTAGATTGCTATATAAAAGCGCCGGGAAGTGCAAGGGTTCCAAAGAGTAAACGTGTCAACAGCTTTGTATGTAGGAGGACACGTTTACTCTTTACGGATTTTCTCGTGTCATATTGTCTTATATTTTTCGGGCGCCGACCCAGCGGGCGTACTCCCGAGGCGTATCAATATCGGCGCGAATACCGGGATCGTCGAGTGCCAGCTCACGCACCCGCTCCGGGTCTTTACGGACAACCACCTTGGCCCCTCTGTCCAGCGGGGCCGCCAGAAGCTCTCCGTAGACACTCTTTGCGAACAGCACCGGGTGGCCGCGGCGGCCCTGGTAGGACGCAATAATAATGGGCAGGGGATCGGTCGCAAACGACGCCAGGAGGGCCTGTATGGTCTCGGCTTGGATAAGAGGGTGATCAACCAGATTGACCACCGCGGCCTCGCTCTCGGACGCCAGGGACTGAATCCCCACTTGCAGAGAAGAGAGTTGGCCCAGCCGGTAGTGCGGGTTGAGCACGGTCCGAAGAGCGGGATGTTTCGGGACGACCGCCCGAATCGGTGCTTCGTGCTCGTGCGCGCCGAGTACGACGATGAGTTCATCGACTCCGGCCGTCAAAAAGCTCGTGCAAATGTTTTCAATAAAGGTCCGTCCCTGGTAGTCGAGCAGCGCTTTGGGCGACCCCATCCGCCGGGACTCACCGGCGGCCAGGACAATTCCAGAAATCATATCCAGAAATCATACCGCGCGTTCGTTGAGAGCCAGAGCGACTAGGGAGTAAACTTGAGGGGTCCGTCAGGCCGGACCTTGGCGGCCAGCGAGAGCGTTTCTACTGGGCCCTTGCGGCGGGCACGAACGATCTCGGCGGTAATGGCAACGGCAATCTCCGCCGGCGTTTCCGCGGCAATATCGAGCCCCAGCGGCGTATGCACGCGGGCGACCTCTTCCGGGCCATAGCCCTGTTCAACCAGGCGTTCGAGCGTTCTTTTTGAGCGCCGCCGGCTACCGATCATACCAATATAGGCCGGATTCTTCTTGAGCGCCGCCTTGACCGAGGTCTCGTCCCACACATGACCGCGCGTGACCACCACAACAAAGGTCTGCCGGTTAATGTTCAGGCTGTTCAGAACCTCCTCAAACGGTCCGACCCGAATATCAGCAGCGCGCGGAAAGCGTTCCCGATTGGCAAAGGCCCAGCGATCATCCACCACCACCGTATGGAAGCCGAGCATGGCTCCTATCTCGCACAGCGGCTGCGCGATATGTCCGGCACCTACAATGAGCAAGGTCTGCACGCCGGTCTGCACGTCAACGAAAACACGCGGCCAATCCTCTTTTCGGACAACCGCGTCTTCCCGGACCTCGCCCTGCGGCGACACGGCAAACAGTTGGGGCTTGCCTGAAGAGACGGATGAGGAAAATGTCTTGACCGTTTCTGCTGCGATTGAGACGGCCGGCGTCAGCGACGCGCCGCCGTTGCCATCCTGACCGAGAGACAGGCAGCTCTTTGTGCCGGGTCGGACTCCGCCGACCGGGTCAAGCGTCGTGACCAGAGCTGCGGGCTGGTGAGCGCGTGTGGCCTCGGCCAAGGTCTGTGCCAATTCCCGGTGTTCCTCCGGCTGCCAGAGGTCGAGCGCGACATCCATCACCCCACCACAGACCTGGATCTCGTCCTGATCAAAGTCGCCGGTCAAATCGACCTGAACAATGCGCGGGGGGAGTTTTTGGTCCAGAACCGGATAGGCCCGGCGGAGCACTTCCCCTTCGCCACAGCCCCCGCCAATCGTCCCAAACGGCTGGCCTTCGGGCGGCACGACCATTTTCGCCCCGACCTCACGCGGTACGGAACCCCGCGTACGGATAATGGTCGCCAACACAAACGGCTTGCCAGCCGCCAAAATTTCTTCTGCACGTTCCCAGAGATCTTCCACGTCACGAATCCTATCTGAACAGCCAGGGGGAAAGCAATGGAAGACTGTCCGTTTTGCGAGGTTATTGGAAGCGGGGCATAATCTGTTGGGCGAAGGTCTGCAATACCTGGGCCGGATCGCCGGTCAGCGGTCCAAGAAAAATTTTCTTGACCCCGGCCTCGGCGGCGCGCTCGACCTGATCGAGACAGTCTTGCGGCGTCCCAACAATGGCGAAGCGTTCGGCCAGATAGTCCTTCAGCCCCAGTTCATCAACCATCCTGGCATGAAACCGTTCGGCGCCGAGCAGTTCGTGTTCATGCGGCCGGTAGGCGGCCTTGAGTTTTTCAATCGGCTCCCACAGTTCGGTCGGGATACGCTTACCCTCCAAGGTGCGCCGAAAGGCGTGGTTGGCACTCGCGGCCAGGGCCATGCGGATCTCATCCACCGCGGCCCGCGTGGTCTCCGCCACATTGGTTTTGGCAAAAAACCAGATATCCAAGTCGTCAAGTTTCCGCCCGGCAGCTTTGGCTCCGGCCTCGATCCGGGCATACGCGTCCTGCACAACCGTGGGGCTCAGGCCGCTGCCCACGATCACCCCGTCGGCCAACTCACCCGCCAGTTGCAAGGTCTTCGGTCCCTCGGCACAGACATACAGCGGAACCGGTCTCTTCACCCAGACCTGGCGAACGGTTTTGCCCTGGAAACGGGTTTCGCCGGTATAGAATCCTTTGATCGCTTCAAGCGCTTCGCGAAACTCGGCGAGTCTGGCGGCCTTGAGACCCACGTTATACACGGCACTGTCACCCGTCCCGATACCAAGGAAAGCGCGGCCGTCCGACAGCTCGTTGATCGAGGCAATGGCTCCTGCCGTGACCGCGGGATGGCGGGTCAGGGGGTTGGTCACAAACGTTCCCAGCCGCAGCCGCTGGCTGTTCAGCGCACACTGGGTCAGGGTCACATAGCAGTCCGGCCACAGCCAGTGCGCGTCCGGCACGCCGACCATTGCAAAGCCCCAGGCTTCAATCTGGCGCACCAGCCCCGGCAGGTCAGGATAATCGTGCGCCAGGGGAATGGTTGCGAATTGGACGCTCATCGGCTTACAGGGTAAACGTGTCCTCCTCATGGTACAAGGCTGTGAGTACGGTCCTCATGAGGCCGTTTGGCGGCCAAGGCGGACCGGCCCGAAGGTTGAGCCCCCAGCCGCCTTCTGCTACACGGCGTATCAGGACTGGTCTTCTTCCCTTGTTTCACTGCCCCGGCCCCCAAAGGAGCTTCGGCCATGCGCCGTGTACTCTCCCTGCTCACCGCCGCCCTGCTCACCGTCTCCCTGCTCAGTAGGGGGGGAGTCCTAGCGGTGGCCCAAACCCCGGCACCCCCCGCCACCACGCCCGCATCCCCGGCCTATGAACTCGGGGTGGTGCTGATTCAATACGACGCAGCGGTCTACACCGCCCACCTCGATGCCTTCTCAGGCGGGCCCCCCGGAGTCCCAAGCGGGCTGGTGAATGAGACCGGCCGGCCGGTCGCGCCGGTGGGTGTGGTCCACGAATTCCTCATAGAGCATGGCTTTGAAAACCCGGAGGTCATCGCTCGTATCGACTCCCTCCACACCGAAGTGGTGCGCATCGGCGCGGGGGTAGACCCGCACACCGTCATAGACCTGCTCAAAGCCCACCCGCTCGCCGGCGTCCTGCATGCGCAACCCAACTTCCTCTACCAACCCTTTCAGGTCGAGGGGGAGTAGTGGCGCACGGTGAATGTTTTCTGCTCCGCTCCCGCCCCGCCCGGCCGCGGGCCGGCGGGGACAGGGGAGAGCGGCGTTCGCCTTGAGCGCCGCGGCGACCACGTCTCATAATTCTTTCCGACCCTAGTAATTCTACCAGGGACAAACGGGCGGCCCTGGTGTACGGGAAGCTAGCTAGTGGCCCCCCGTGCGCACGAGGGCCGAACTGGACGGGGCAGAATGTTTCACCCTGCGACACGATCCAAGGAGGAGTCGGCTATGCGGCTAGTGCAAACCCTGCGTTTCCTCGCCGGCGGGTTGCTCATGCTTCTCGTCCTCGGGGGGGCCGCCCTGGCGCAGCCCACTCCGGACGACCCCGCCTACGAAATGGGGGTGGTGCTGATTCAATATGATGAGGCGGTCTACACCGCCCATCTCGAAGACCTCTTGGACGATCTCTTGGATGATCTCGTAGACGAACTGCCCGGCGGACTGGGCGGATTCGTGGGAGACCTGTCCGATATTGACCTCCCGCTCACGCCGGTAGGCGTCGTCGATGACCTGCTGCGGACTAACGGCTTCCCTTTGGCGGAGGTGATCGCGCGGCTCGACTCCCTCCAGACCGAAGCGATTGCCCTGGGGGTAGAGGTAGACCCGCACACCGTCATAGACCTCCTTAAGGGCCTCCTTCAGGATAAGCCACTCGCCGGCGTCCTGCACGCGCAACCCAACTTCCTGTACTACCCCCACCAGGTCAGTGCGGCCTACACGACGGACCAGACCTCCAATCCCGACCCATCCCGCACGGCGGCCTGGCATCTCAAGGCGATCCAACTCCGAGATGCGTGGGATGAGGTGTGGGAGCGCCCGCAGGCCCGGCCCCCTGGGGCTGGCCCTATCACGATTGGCATACTCGATACGGGCGTGGACTTCAGCAACTCGGATTTAGCGGGGAAGAAATGGCAGGTCACCGCGTGTCTGGACGAGAATGGAATAGCGACCACGTGTAACGGCGGCCGAGATTTTGCGGGAGACACACACGATGCGGACCCCACGCCTGTCTCTGGTAATCATGGCACCTGGGTGGCCGGGGTGGCCGCCGGGGAGTTCAATAATGGGT
>WTHD01000238.1 GCA_011523265.1 Candidatus Binatota bacterium | reverse complement strand
GCCTAGGTAGTCCTGTATGAGCCGCAGATCGTAGCCTTGGTCGGCCAGATAGAAGCCGCAAGCATGCCGCACCATGTGTGGATGGACGGGCGGCACTCTCGCCCGATTCCCGACAGTGGCGAGCATGTAGCTCACGGTTCGGCCTCCGGGCGCCGAATATTATTCGGCGGCGGGGTGGCCGGACCGCCGCCGCGGGGCCTGGTTCGAGCGGGTGTCCCAGGCGGTCCGGGAGATGGGCGACCGTACCCAGGACGATGCCGACCACTGGAACGATCCGTATGCGCGACCCATCCACGGCCGCGAGGTGGTTTCCAGGCTCGCCACCAAGAAGGGGTAGCCATGCTCCGAGGCGGAGGGAACACTTGGGCGGCCGTTTGATACCTAGGAGTTCGTCAGCAGCCACACCATCCCGACCCAGCCCAGCAGTAACCACCCGCCCAGGAACCAGCCCGCCGCCTCTGGCACCACCCGCTGATGCAGCGGCAGCACCTGCCCCGGCAGACACCGGAACAGGAACACCGTCACTACCGTGCCAAACAGACCAATGAGCCACAGGCTTGAGCCGCCCAGCCACCACGCCGCTGCCCAGACCAGACAGACGAGGGGAATGAGGAAGATCAGGAGGGGGGCGGCCTCCTGGGCCGGGGTGGCGTGGAGACGCTGAGAAGCGGCCAGCTTGCGCTCAAGCCGCTCGCGTAGCGGCATAGTTAGTTGGCCACTTTGGGTGCTTTGGTAGCTGTGGTGGTTGCTATCTTGTTCCCGATATTGTCCATCGCTGTGTCGAGGCTTTTACCAAATTGGGTTAGAGCCACCGCAATCGCCACCGCAATGACCCCCACCAGAATGGCATACTCCAAGGCCGACACCGCCTTGGAACCCCGGATAAATTGTTTGAAACGCTGCACCATCGTACACCCCCTGCTTCCCAACTGCATGAGAAATCTTCTGTGGATACGGCACGGCGGTTGAGAGTTGCCGGGCCGTATCCACATCACAACGGTGTACGATTAGTGAGGTCCTACCTATTCGCCACGGCGCGGGTAGCTACTCCCGCGCCTTATGTGGCTATAGTATTCAGCAGGTGACCCGACTCAACGGATACACCGTCTGATGTGGATGAGGAGAGTATGCAGGAACTACACAAAAATGTCAAGATACAGATGGTATGTCTTCAAGCTCGGGAACGACCGAACGGGGGTGGGCCTGACGGGGGATGGTGACTCAGGTATATACTTTCCCTTCGGAGAGGATGTGCATATGAAACTCGACAGCTTACTGACTGCCCGCTCGCTCGACGAAGCGATTACGATTGCGCGTAATGCCGAGGACATGGGTTTTGACGGGGTGTGGAGCATGGAGAACCAGCACGACCCCTTTCTTTCGCTCGCCGTCTCGGCGACCGCCACCACCAAGCTCACCCTTGGCACGGCGATTGCCCTGTCGTTTCCGCGCAGCCCGATGTCGCTGGCCTATACGGCCTGGGACCTGCAACGCGCCTCAAACGGGCGCTTCGTTCTGGGACTCGGCACCCAGGTGAAAGGCCATAATCAGCGGCGATATAGTGTAAAATGGGAATCGCCGGGTCCGAAGTTGCGCGAGATTGTTCTGGCGCTACGGGCGATTTGGGACTGCTGGCAAAACGGCACACCGTTGAACTTTCGGGGCGAGTTTTATCAGCATACGCTGATGACCCCGGCCTTTTCGCCAGGGAAAATCGACCATCCCCAGATTCCCATCTATATCGCCGGGGTGAACCCGTATATCTGCCGTTTGGCGGGTGAGCTGTGCGACGGCTTTCACGCCCACCCGTTTCACTCCGCGAAATTTCTGCGTGAACGGGTGATCCCTCAGATCGAAGAGGGCGCGCGGAAATCCGGTCGCAGCCGAAAAGACATTGTGCTCTCAAGCTCGTCTTTTGTGATTATGGGTGACACGCAGAAAGAAATGGACGCCATGCGCGAAAAGGTGCGTATGCAGATTGCGTTCTACGCCTCTACCCGAACGTATAAACCCGTGCTGGACGTCCACGGCTGGGGCGATGTCTGTCTCCGCCTGAACGCCAAAGCGGCCAAGGGCGAGTGGCAGGCCATGGCCAACGATGTGACCGACGCAATGCTGGACGAGTACGCGGTAACCGGCTCCCCGGATGAAGTCCCGGCCATGCTCAAGGAAAAATACGATGGCTTGCTCGACCGGGTGGCCTTCTATCATCCCGACCGTCCGGGCGTAAACGATGCCCGCTGGCGCTCGATAGTCAAAGCGTTTTCCGCATAAAAAAGGAGTTGCTGACATGCGTGCGTGGCAGATCAATCAAGAATTCGGTATTGAAAATTTAACCCTCGCGGACCGGCCAGACCCGCAGCCCGGTCATGGTCAGATTGCTATCCGTGTCAAAGCTACGTCACTCAATTATCGTGACCTCATGACCGTCAAATACGGCGGGATGCGGGGCCTCAATCTGCCGTTGATTCCCCTGTCCGATGGTGCGGGTGAGGTGGTGGCCACGGGCGAGGGCGTGACGCGGGTCAAACCTGGCGACCGGGTCGCCGGTATTTTCTTTCAGAACTGGCTGGCCGGTGGGCCGGACGCGTCCCATGCGGCCTCAGCGCTCGGCGGTGCCCTGGACGGCATGTGGGCCGAACTGGTCATCTTGCACGAAGACGGGGTCGTGACGATCCCCGATTATATGACGTATGAAGACGCGGCCGCCCTGCCCTGCGCCGCGGTCACCGCCTGGCAGAGTATGGTCACGCTGGGCAATATGAAAGCCGGTGACACGATATTGATTCTGGGAACCGGGGGCGTCTCGATCTTTGCCCTTCAGTTTGCCAAAGCCGCCGGGGTACGCACGATTATTACATCGAGCAGTGACGAAAAACTCGAACGCGCTACACAGCTCGGCGCGTCCGAAGTGATTAATTACAAGACCACCCCCGAGTGGGGCAAAAAGGTGTTGGAACTCACCGATGGGGTGGGGGTTGATCAGGTGGTCGAAGTGGCCGGGGCCGGAACGCTGGTGCAGTCGATGGAGGCCACGCGGGTCGGCGGCTTTATTGGGCTGATCGGGATTCTGGCCGGCACAGACGGTGAGGTAAATCCCATTCCGGTGCTGATGAAGAGCCTTCGACTCCAGGGGGTCTATGTTGGCTCACGCGAGATGTTTGAAGAGATGAATACGGCCATGGCCGTGAATCAGATCAAGCCGGTGATTGATCGGGTGTATCCGTTTGAGGAAGCCCAGGAAGCCCTGAAACTCATGGAGAGCGCCACGCATTTTGGCAAGATCGTCATTACGGGCTAGGCTCCCACTCCAGCATACCGAAAACAGTCTGTGGTGTGGTCGTTGATCATACCGGTGGCCTGCATGAAGGCGTAACAGATTGTTGACCCCACAAAAGAGAAGCCGCGCTTCTTGAGGTCCTTGCTCATCGCGTCCGACTGCACGGTGCGTGCAGGGATCTCTTGCAGGGTGCGCCACGTGTTCTGACGCGGTCGCCCACCGACAAACTGCCAGATATAAGTATCGAAGCTGCCCGACTCTTTCTGGACAGCGAGGAAGGCGTTGGCGTTCTTTATGGCGGACTCGACCTTCAGCCGGTTTCGCACGATACCGGGGTCGGCCAGCAGGCGCTCAACTTTGCGCGGGGTGTAGTGGGCGACACGAACGGGGTCGAAGCGGTCAAAGACGGTCCGATAGTGGGTGCGCTTCTTGAGGATGGTGTCCCAACTCAGACCGGCCTGGGCTCCTTCGAGGATGAGAAACTCGAATAATGTCCGGTCGTCGTGCACCGGCACGCCCCATTCCTCGTCGTGGTACTGAATCGCCAGCGTGTTTTTGGCCCACGCGCAACGGGTGAGCGGTTTCATCTCATTCCTCTGTCGATCTTTCGCCCAAGCAAATGAGAGTGCACGTTGGGAGGAAGGGGAGTACTGGTACACTTTCACCCGCTGAGTGGTACAGTTTGAATTTCGTTTACTTTTGAGGCAGAACTCCAAGCACGTCCCACGCCCCCTTGCCCGAGACCACCTGATCCACCTCAATCGCTGTGTGGGTCGAGTCGGGATTATGTGGGCGCTTTCCGACTCGTGCGATCCATGCCTCATGCCGCGTGTGGCAATCCTGTGCGACATCACGTAACCGATGGATGTAATAGGCTGGGTGTTCCTCGGCCAGATCGACCAAGATCATATAATCGGTGTCGGGTGCCTCACATTCTGCTTTCGCTCGCGTGGTACTCCACTGCCAGACGCGACTGCGTGGCCCTTTGGTCTTGACTTGGATATTGACGGTGCGCTGCCCGTCTGGGGAGGTCGCCACCACATCTACCCGTGGCGCGTTGGTCAAGTACAAGGTGGCCGCGACGCCACGGCGGTTGAGTTCCGCAGCCACAAAGAGTTCTCCAGCGCGGCCCACTTGTTGGGCTGAAGGGGGGCGTTTGGACGTGTGTGACGTGTTCATCCGTCTTTCCCTAATCTTTCCATTCTCGCCTTGGTCTGAATATCGTCCGGTGATTCTTTGACTTTGACATTGCTCTTGAGCTGTGCGTCGAAGGCGATGGAACCCATTAAGAATATCTCCGTCCCTATGACATTCGGTTCCACCCCAATCGGTGTCATCCCAATAATCTGATCGCTATTGATCCACACTTCCCTGTCGTTCGTACCTGTCAGCTGTATAAGGGTTGCCATATTATTTTTCTTCCTCTTGCGCCTGAAGATAATCGCGAACGGCCTCTCTGATTCCAGCGGCTGGCGCAAGGGAGCCGCCATTCCCAACGAGCGTAATAAGGTGCGGGCGGTGCGGGTAGACGAATGCAGTAGCGTGATACCAGTCGTCCACCACCACATTCAGACGGAGCGGATCGTTCCGATAGTGGGCTAGTTTGACCCCACACTGGAGACTTTCACCGCGCACAGCCGACTTTGACCATGAACTGCCGAGTTTCACGAGGCACTGACGAGTTTGCCGCTTTTGGGTAGTGGTTCAGTTTGAAATCTTTTTTAGGGCATTCGGCGCAGCAAGATTGCTAGGTCTTCTGCGCCAGCGGTTGCACTGGTTGATCCCCGGCCCGATCTTGGCATGCGCGCAGGTGTCCTTCCACATACAATCGCGGATGCTCTTGGGACGCCGACGGAGCCGGGAGTGGGTGCATTCGACCCGCTGGAGGCGTCGGTCGGCGTCCTCGGTGTACGTTTCATGGGTCCCGTCCTCGGTGGTGACGACGACGAACTCCAGATCATGATCGACAATGCGTTGAGTCTTCGTCCTGCTCACCCGCTCCAACCTTATGTGACGTGTTCAACGGCCTAATATCTCCACTGTTAATTTGACTAACACTTGTCGCAGTGCCTCCAGGCTCATATCTCCAAGTGCGCGCGCCTTTTTCCACACCTGTTCGTTTTTCGCATCGGCAAGAAAATCATGTCCTTGCCATGTCATGCGGATGTTATAGATGGATGGTCCTTCACCATAGTGATGGACCGTATTAGCCGTTATCAATTTATGCTCTTCCAGGAGAATCAGATGTTCTACAAGAGCAAAGGATTTGCCTTCCATCTCGGGGAGTTGTCGTAACGCTGAATCTAACTCTTCGTCGCTCATCACTTCTTCAGGGTGGTTTTCAAGGGCCATGAGGATTATCCTCACGAGGTCCATATCTCTCTTCATGTTTTTCCTCAGAGAATTACCAATCTCCGCGCATTATGTGGAGAGTTGCGTGTCAGGAATGGCGCTCAAACGCTTCGTCTATGGACATGCGACGCTGCAAAAGAGGAAGGAGTCGCCTCTTCATTTTTCGTGCGTAAGATGGCCCTCTTTCACCTTTTTGGGGATGGGTAACGTAAATGCTGGCATGGCCGAGATTATCTTCAAGGGGCGTGTCAATGACAACGAACCCCGGCTTATCATCGTCATCATGAAGCAAGCGTACTTCTTCAGCTTTGAAGAGCGTCACCTCTTCTTTCCAGTCCTTTCGGTCAGGGCCAGCACAACGATTTTTCACCGCTTGCTTGATAAATTCGCGCGGGGTGTGTTGCTGTCGATGAACAGAGAATCCTTGTGACAGCAAGTGTTTCGTTTCGATTGCCGACTCCACCACATTTCCTTCTTCATCGATATGTTGGGGATCGCATACTTCCCGAATAAGATATTCGTCATTTTCTACAAGTCCGGGAGAGCGGGAGGGGTCAGGGCTGACCCTCTCATTAAGATGAGGAGGAGGGGCCATGAAAACGAGAAGAAGATATTTGTATGCTAGGTGGTGAGAATCTTTACGAGACTGTCAGGTAATCCTTTGGAGACCTTGACGGCATCATCCATGAACTCCTGCTCGCCATTGTTGGTTGCGTAGTAGGAATACGTTCCGTCTCCATAGAGTCCCAGATCAATATGGAGGCCATCGTCTTTCCGTTTCCACAAAAAATTTATATCCCCATCATGGGCCATATAGATTTTGGGAACGGGAATGTCAGAAATGGGCAAGAGACGAATAAATTCTTCTGCTTCTTCAAAAGCTTGAGCAGTTGGCCATTGGACATCGGAAGAACAATCTTTTTCTGTAATATCACGCAACTCCTTCATGCGGTCCAGCAACGGACGGCATAGTTCTTGTTGCTGTCTAACACCCTGGCGACTATTGGGTTCTGTCGAACTTAATAAACGGAAACTCTGATGGGGCCGCGGCATAATATAACTTGGGCAGGCAGCATGCCTTCCCAAAATTTCAGAGGCTGCTAAGCGACAGACATGTTCTATAACTCTTTTTTGGCCAATGAGGGGGGGAAGCAGAACCACAAACTTATTCCACATACCGTTCGGGTTTTGGACTTTAAGATCGACCTCGGAAAGGCCCTCCTCATCGAAGGAGCGGGTCCTTTGAGGCGATGAATAATCTTCTTCAGAAGTATGCGTGACAGCATTTGGTACAACATTGAGCATATTGATTACCCTCCTGAGCTTAAGAATCTGTTGTGAAACCGTTCAACCTGACTCCGCACCTCCTCAATCGCCTCCAGTTTTTCTCCTAAAGAACCTGTGAATGATATGTCTTGATGCCCATTGAAGGCCACCAAGAGGTCTCGCCCCTGTGACGTGCTCTCGGGTTCAATGCGAATGTTGTACTGTTGTATCGCATGACCTGGAAAAGCAGATGCTATCGACAGTGTGGCTACGTTCGTGTGGTCATTGTATACGTGTCGAAAAAGATTAGTCTCTGTCAAAGTCTGACAAAACTCACGCCCCTCCTGGCCGATTTCCTGGGCGTAAAAAACAGCGTCACAGTTGATGCCGACCGCGGAGATAAATCCCCTGACCGGCTCTAGTTGTTCGGCGATTATCGTCCCCGCAGCCGATAGGGCGGGAGGAAGGATCTCTCGCCCAGAACAACGAATGTCGACACGATCAGGGGTGACTGAGAAGCCATATACACCCCGTGCGTAGCGGAACTGGCCGACTGGACCTGCTTTGATTTGATCTTTCTCAAGACGGCCAAACGGCTCAGTCAGTGCTCGCTCGTCAAACATGGAGATATCAAATTCTCTTCCAACGAACACAATCGTGCTGATAATACTTTTGGGCATGATCTACACACTATAGGCATTCTTTTTTACCATAGATTTAAAAATGCAATAAACAACTCTGTAGCCCTTTTTTCTTGGGGAATTATAGCGATCAGTCTTTTTCCCCTGTTCGTTACAGCAACAATTCCCGAGAGCGTCAAGGTGCCTCACCGCATCTTCCCTCCTCGAATCACCCGCAGTTTGGTGCTGGGATACTTTGCCCCGTTGGGTGGTACACTTTGAAGCGCTCGGTGGGGTATTTATCCCAGCACCGGAAGGTAGAGTAATCGTCCTTCTTTCTCTATATTTTTGTATATACAGAAATATGTTCCCCTGGGATATATAAATGGCACAGAAACAACCCGGATCATCAGCGCACGCCAAGCGTCGCGGAAAGAACGTGCGGCATATGCCAGACTCCAAAATTGACTTCAGCGATATTCCGGAGATGAGCGACAAAGAGCTGTCACGGGGCCGGCGCGTTGGTCGGCCCAGGAAAGATCACTCCAAGCAATTAATCGCGATTCGGCTTGATCCCGGACTGCTGACCAAACTACGGCAACTGGCGGCAAAGAGACAAAAACCGTATCAAACCCTGCTGCATGAACTTCTTGAGGAAGCCGTTGAGCATGCCGCTTAATACAGGACAGACACAGACTCTCTTCATTATCTCCCCTTACGGTAACGGCCCATCCTGGAGAAAACCGCGAATGACATTGGCGGTCAGACGCGACACATTATTGACATAATCGTTGTGAGAGCGACTCCCGCACCAGGCCATGGAGCTGGCCGAGAACACCGCCCCGTCATTCCGCGGCTTGAAGTAGACAATGTCCGCCCGGATAAAGGGATTCTGATCACCGGTGCCACCAGCCGCAAAATAGCCGCGCGCGTTGAACGTCGATGCCTCTGAGACCGTCACAAAGATATCGTTATGTCCCTCGGAGTGGGGGAGTAGAAAGGCGTTATGTGGCGTGCCGAGTTCCAGGTCGTAGCGGTCGAGATCCAGCCCGGCGGCTCCACCTCCGCCCCGACCGAAACTTCCAATCGGCTCG
>WTHD01000124.1 GCA_011523265.1 Candidatus Binatota bacterium | reverse complement strand
CCGGTGAGATAGTCGCTCAGTTCCGGCCGCCCGGTTGACGCCACCACTTTGTAACCAAGCTGGGATAGCACGGCGACCGCTACGCTGCCGACGCCGCCTGCGGCCCCGGTCACAATCACCTCTTGCTCTCCGGGTGTTACGCCCATGCGCTCCAGGTCCAGGATACAGAGCATGGCGGTATAGCCGGCCGTACCCACGGCCATGGCTTGTTTGAGGCTGAAGGCGTCAGGCACGCGCGTCAGCCATTCGGATTTGACCCGCTGTTTCTGGGCATAGCCGCCGCCGTGGGTCATGCTGAGTTCCCAGCCGGTGATCAGGACCTTGTCGCCAGGCTGATAGGCCGGCGAACTGGAGGACTCGACCGTCCCGGCCAGGTCGATCCCGCCAATCATGGGATAGGTACGCGCAATGGGCGCGGTCCCGGTGACGGCCAGGCCGTCTTTGTAGTTCAGCGTAGAATAGGCAACGTTGACGGTCACATCCCCGGCGGGCAGATCGTCCAGCGTCATTTCTTTCAGCTCGGACGAGATTTTTTTCTCAACCCTGTTGATGACAATTGCGTGTATGGCTTCCCCCATGCGTTTCAACTCCTCACAATGACTATGTATGGATACCAGACGGGCAGGATAGCCACCCTGCGGAGAAAAGGCTACACCCCGCGCCCGGCACGTCGCAGCAGGCCGTAGTCTAAAATGAGGAGCCGAACTGCTTGAGAAACTCCAACTCCGCCGAGGTCGAGGCCCGGCCCAGGACAGTGTTGCGGTGGGGAAACCGACCGAAGCGGTCAATCACCTCCTGATGTCTCACCGCATAGGAGGTATCAAAATAGGCGCGCTCTTCGGCCAGCTTCTGAAAGAGCATGACCGAACGCTGCTGATGTGCCCGATTCTCGCTGTGCATAAACGGGACGTACACGAAATAGCGCTCGACCAAATGTAACTGCTGATCAAGCTCCGCGTCGATCATTTGCTCCGCTATCTGCTGGGCCAGCGGGTCGGTCGTGAAGGCGCGCGGGTCGTTGCGGAACATATTGCGGGGAAACTGATCCAGGACCAGGATAAGCGCCACACCGCCCCGCGCCGTCTCCGTCCAGTGGGTCAGTTGGCCTTGAGCGGCCAGTTCATAGCCGGCCTGGAAACGCTGGACAATCTCCCGGTCGAAGTCGGCATTCTGAACAAATCAGCGCGGGGCGTATTCTTCAAAATAGGCCGGCTCATCCCGGATTTCGCCAAACCAGAAGGTCAGGATTTCTTCGATGTCGGCCATGCGCGGACCGTCCCGGCAGGAGTGCAGACCGGGGCGGACCCGAACGGCCCGCCCCGGTTCCAAGGGTTAAATTGCCCGGTAGGCGGCAAACGACTGCGTTGACGACCGCGCACTGGGGTCGGTTATCACATTGATCACTGCCGGCTTGCCCGAGGCAACGGCACGTTCGAGGGCGGGCCGAATGTCTTCCGGCCTTTCGACAAACTCACCGTGCGCCCCGAACACCTCGGCCATCTCGTCATACCGGCTGAAGCCCAGGTCGCGTCCGGCGTTCATCACCCCCGCGCCAGCCCAGCCGCCGTTATTGCTGATGACGATAATGGCCGGGATGTTCTTGCGGACCATGGTGTCGATTTCCATGCCGTTCATGCCAAACGAGCCATCCCCGCTGAGGACAATGACCTGGGTGTCCGGTTTGGCCACTTTTGCGCCCAGTCCGAACGGCACGGCCACGCCCATACAGCCGTTCGGGCCGGCGTTGACCCGGTGGCCGGGAGCGTTCGTCGGCACCGACTGCCGCGCAAAATTGAGAATCTCGTGGCCGTCGACGACAATAATGGCGTCGCGGTCCATAAAGTCGCGGACCTCTTTGCACAGCCGCAGGGGGTGCATAGGAGACGATTCCGCCTGCATGATGGCGCTCATCTTTTCCTGGGAACGTTGGTCATGGCCGCGCAGCGTATCGATCCAGGCCAGCTCGTCCCGGCCCCGGAAAGAGTCGCTGGCCTCGTCTGTCAGTTGACGCAAGACCATCTTGGCGTCACCCACGATACCGACATCAACCGCGCGGTTGCGACCGATCTCTTCGTCCGCGATATCGACCTGGATCATTTTGACATCTTCCGCAAAACGCGGCGCCTGCCCGAAACCCAGAATGAAGTTGAGGCGCGTACCGACAATCAGCACCACGTCGGCCTCTTTCCAGGCCCGGTTGCGCGCGCCCAGAAAGCTCAGGGCATGGTCCTCAGGAATAACGCCACGCCCCTGTGGGGTGGTATAAAAGGGGATGCCGGTCGTTTCCACAAACTCCTGGAGTTCCTGCATCGCGCCCGACCACATGATACCGGTCCCGGTAATGACCAAGGGTCGCTCGGCCGCCTTCAGCAGCGCCACCGCCTCCTTGACCAAGGCCGGATCACCGGCCACCCGCGGGACTTGGTGGGGACGCTTGGGAAACATGACCTCCTCTTCTTCAACCACCCGGTAGAGGACGTCGCCCGGCAGGTCGACATAGACCGGACCCGGCTGACCGCTGGTGGCCACGCGAAAGGCTTTGTTGATGATTTCCGGGATGCGACGCGCGTCTTTGATCCGCTCGGACATTTTGGTGATCGGCTTGAACATGCCGACCTGATCCATCTCCTGGAACGCGCCCATGCCGTCCTGGGAAATGGCACTCGCTCCGCCCAGCGCAACGACCGGAACGGCATCCAGATAGGCATTGCCAACCCCGGTGATCAGATTGGTGACACCGGGGCCGGAGGCGGCAAAGCACACTCCTGGCTTGCCCAGCACCCGGCTATAGGCGTGGGCGGCCATGGAAGCCCCCTGCTCGTGGCGCACATCGACCGAGTTGAATCCAATCTCAATGCATTTGGAGGCCACATCGACCATCGGTCCGCCGGTGATATAGAAAACGGTATCCACGCCTTCGTCTTTGAGCGATTTGACAACCAATGAATTGCCATCAACTTTTGCCATACTCTCCTCCCTTTTCTTCTGGGTTCATCCCGTGTGACCGGGCATCTTATCCTTAGTGCGCACGAAAATGCCAGAGGTGGACTCTGCATATCACACCCGCGCCACCAGTCGTCCCTCAGCCCGCAATGCCTGTCCTGAGCCGAGTCGAAGGGCCACCCCCATCGATTCCGTATTATAGACAACACCACTCCGGCCAAAGGGATCGAGCAGAATCAGACCGGCCTCTCCCCGTGTCTGTCGTGTAAGGCGAGCCAGAGCAGCGCGAGCGGCTTGCGCGGGGTCTTTGCCGCCGCGCAGCAATTCCACCGCCGTACGGGCCAGGGTCGCCCGAATAATGTCCTCGCCATCACCTGTTACCGAGCAGGCGCCAATTGCGCTGTCCGCATACGTCCCGGCCCCAATAACGGCAGAGTCGCCCACACGGCCGGAGCGCTTGCCCATCACGCCGCCGGTTGAGGTTGCCGCCGCCAGCCCGCCCGCCGAATCCAGGGCAACCGCACCAACCGTCCCGGGTTCGCCTGCGGTTTGTTGCGCCTGCCAGCGCTGGTGCTGGCGGGCGGTAATCAGTTCGTCCATCGTAGCGGGCGGTAGTCCGTGCTCTCGTGCGAATCGTTCGGCACCCTCGCCGACCAGAAATACGTGTCGCCCGTCCGTCATGACAGCCCGAGCCAGTTGGATGGCGTTCTTGATATTCCTGACCGCTCCCACGGCGCCGGTCTGAAATGTGGAGCCGTCCATAAGGGAAGCGTCAACCTCGACCGTCCCGTCTTCTGTCAGGCAGGAGCCAAGGCCGGCGTTGAAGAGGGGATGATCTTCGAGGGTCACCGTTGCTTGCACGACTGCGTCGAGGGCAGTCCCGCCCTGTCCCAGAATACTCCAGCCCGCGGCAAAGGCGGCCTCCAACCCCGACCGGCGTTCGGCTTGCAGTGCTGGTGGCGTCGCAACTCCGGCGCCACCGTGGACGATCAGAGCGGGGGTCATGGCGGAAAAGGGCGAACGCTACGGACGGCCGCCTACAGGTCCAGCGTCTGGGCCACTACTTCACGGTGGGTCGGGGCGCTACCGAAGGCGGCTTCGGATGCCAGGCCACGGCGATAAAAGAGGTGCATATCGTGCTCCCAGGTAAACCCGATGCCGCCATGAACCTGAATGGCCTCACTGGTCACCGTTTTACACATATCGCTGCAATACGCCTTGGCCATAGGTACGGCCTGGGACGCTTCGTCCACATTCTCATCGACCGTCCAGGCCGCGTAATAGGTCAGTGAGCGTGCGTTTTCGACCTGGACCATCATATCCACACATTTGTGTTTGACGGCTTGAAAACTGCCTATGGGTTTCCCGAACTGCACCCGCTCCTTGGCGTACTCAACGGCCATATCGAGCGCCTGCTGTCCGGTCCCGACCATCTCGGTGCACAGCCCGGCGATGGCTTGATCGAGGACGCGCTGGAGAATCGACCAGCCCTGACCCACCTCGCCAAGAACCTGCGAGCCAGCTATCGCAACATCCTGGAAAGCGACGTGACACTGACGACGGGTCATGTCTACGGTTTTCAGTTGGGTGATCTCGACCCCCGGCGACTTGGCATCGACCAGAAAGAGCGTAATGCCCTCTTCTGCCGGAGCATCGGGGAAACCGGTACGTGCGGCAACCACCATCTGATCGGCAACATGCGCGTCCGGCACAAAGAGTTTTTCCCCGGACAGCACAAAGTCGCTGCCCCGAGCCGTGGCCGGCATACCAATGCCGCCAGCGTCATAGCGGCCGCTCTTTTCGGCCTGGGCCAAGGTCATGACCAGTTCACCAGCCGCGACCTGGGGAAGAACGGCAGCCTTTTGCTCGTCCGAGCCGCCGGCCAGCACGGCCGGGCCGCCCAGGAGCACGGTCGCCGAAAACGGTCCAGGCATCAGAGACCTGCCCATCTCTTCCATCACCACAACCAGATCGAGAAAACTCCCGCCAATACCGCCGTGCTCCTCGGGAATCAGAATACCCATCCAGCCCAACTCAGCGGCTTTTTTCCAGAGTTCCGTGGCGTGGGCGCTGTCGTCTTCCATCATCTTGCGCACGAAGGTGGTCGGACACTCCGCGTCCAGGAACTTTCGGGCCGAGTCGCGCAGCAATTCTTGATCTTCACTGAAACCGAAATCCATGCTTCCTCCCTATCCCTTTGGTAAACGCAGGACGCGCTCGCCAACGATGTTGCGCATGATCTCCGACGTCCCGCCCGCAATCGTGTACAGCCGGGAGCCTAAGGCGCGGCGCGCCCAAAAACCGTTATCAATACCCTGAGCTTCCCCCAAGGCGCACTGGCTGTAGGGACCCAGCAGCTCCATCGCAAAATGCGCCATGCGGATATAGAGTTCACTCCCGGCCAGCTTGCTGATCGAGCCTTCCGGTCCCGGCGGGTTGCCGCGTAACTGTTGGGTCAGTTGCCGATAGCCGCCCAACTTGAGCGCCTGGATTTCAACATGAAAGGCGGCCAGCCTTTGGCGTACATCCGGGTCATCGGTTGCCGGTTGGCCATGGACTTCCAGGTCTTTGAGGCCGGCCTTCAGTCTGTCCAGCATGGGCTCCAGGTTGTACACCATGCCAAAGTTCGCCCGCTCGAACATAAGCGTGGTAATCGCGACCTGCCAGCCGTTATTCCGTTCGCCGACCAGATTGGCTTTGGGCACCCGGACATCCTCGAAGAAGACCTCGTTGAATTCCGCATCGCCGGAGATTTGGACCAAGGGCCGGACTGTCACCCCAGGCGCATGCATATCCACCAAGAGATAGGACAATCCTTTGTGCTTGGGCGCGTCGGGGTCGGTCCGCGCCACAAGAATGCAGTAGTCCGCCTTGTGGGCAAAGCTCGTCCAGACCTTTTGGCCGTTCACGACAAAGTCGTCACCATCATCAACCGCCCGTGTCTGGAGGGAGGCCAGGTCCGAGCCGGAGCCCGGTTCGGAATAGCCCTGACACCATAATTCCTCAGCGCTGAGTATCCTGGGGACAAAACGCTCTTTCTGCTCCTCTGTTCCCCAGTGCATCAAGGTAGGGCCGACCAGCGAGATACCCAGCGGATTGGCGAGTCCGGGCGCGTGCACCCGGGCCATCTCCTGCTGGTAGATGGTCTGCTCCATGATCGTAGCGCCCCGACCGCCGTACTCCTGGGGCCAATGAATGCCGACCCAGCCCGCGCCGTGCAGCTTCTTCTGCCAGTCGAACTTGATCTGAAAGCGCTCTTCCTGGTCGATAATCTCAAAGGTCTCCGGGTCGTAGTTGTCCGCCGGATTGGCTTCGAGCCACGAGCGTAGCTCCTGCCGAAACACGTCTTCTTGCGGAGAATAGTCAAAGTCCACGCCGTACTCCTGTCGCGGAAAAGTATCGCGCGCGAATTATAGTTTTTGGTCAGGAGAAAGGAAAGGGGTCAAGGCGAAAGGCTGCGCCCGGCTTGACACCCGGCCCGTGGGCTGACTAATTGAGCCCGACATCTTTCTCTAGCTGATCGGGGGTTCGGGTGCGTTATCGCCAAACATTCATCCCAACATTACGTGAAGATCCGACCGAGGCCGAAGTCATCAGCCACAAGCTCTTACTGCGCGCCGGTATGATGCGCCAGGTGGCGCGCGGCGTGTATGACTTTCTGCCGCTCGGGCTGCGCGTTGTGCGGAAAGTCGAAAACATTGTACGCGAAGAAATGAACCGCGCAGGGGCCCAGGAAATTCTCATGCCGGCGGTCTGTCCGGCAGAACTCTGGCAGGAGAGCGGTCGCTGGGATGTCTACGGCAGAGAGCTGCTGCGCATCAAAGATCGGCACGACCGGGACTTTTGCTTTGGACCGACCCATGAGGAGGTCGTGACCGATATTGTCCGGCGTGAAATCCGGTCGTACCGGGACCTACCGCTCAATTTGTATCAGATCCAGACCAAGTTTCGGGATGAAGTCCGGCCCCGTTTTGGCTTGATGCGCGGCCGCGAGTTTATCATGAAAGACGCCTATTCCTTTCATACCGATCTGGAGGACTGCCAGCGCGAATACCGCAATATGTACGACGCCTACCGGCGGGTCTTTGATCGGTGTGGGCTCACCTACCGTCCGGTTGAGGCGGATACTGGGGCCATCGGGGGCAGTCTGTCACACGAATTCCAGGTGCTGGCGGACTCCGGCGAAGACGCCCTTGTCAGTTGTGACTCGTGCGATTATGCCGCCAATGTGGAAAAAGCCGAACTCGCCCCACCGTCGCCACCGTCAGACACACGCGAAGCAGCGCTCACCCGAGTCGAGACGCCAGACCAACGGACCATCGAGGAAGTCTCGACCTTTCTGGGTGAGTCCCCAGAGCGCTTCGTCAAGACCCTGCTCTACGAGACCGATACGGGCGCGGCAGTCGCCGCCCTGGTGCGGGGAGACCATGAACTCAGCGAGCCTAAGCTGAAAAACCTGCTCGGCTGTGAGTGGGTCGCGCTCGCGGATGAAGAAACTGTCCATAAGGTGACTGGCGCCCCAACCGGTTTTGCCGGGCCACTACGGATCGAGGCCCAGCTCATCAGCGACCAGACTCTGCGGGGTGCAAGAGGCCTGGTGTGTGGTGCAAACGAGCGGGATATGCACATGACCGGGCTTGATATCGAGCGCGACCTGCCCTCCCTCCAGTTCGCCGACCTGCGCCGGGCAATAGCGGGCGACACCTGCCCGCGCTGTGAGAAAGGGCGGTTTACCGATCATCGCGGCATTGAGGTCGGTCAGACGTTTTATCTTGGCACGAAGTATAGCCAGGCGATGAATGCAACCTATTTGGATGCCACAGGCGAACAGCAGCCCATGGAAATGGGTTGTTATGGCATTGGTATTACCCGGACCGTTGCGGCCGCCATTGAGCAGAACCATGATGCTGCCGGCATTGTCTGGCCCAAACCGCTCGCTCCCGCAGACATCCATATCGTGCCGGTCAATTGGAATGACGACACCACCCGGAAGGCGGCGGAAGATGTCTATGCCAAACTCCGGCAGTCCGGGACGGATGTCTTATTTGACGATCGGGAAGAGCGGCCGGGTGTGAAATTTAAGGATGCCGACCTGCTGGGCATTCCGCTCCGGGCCACTATTGGTGGCAAGTCTTTGGCCCGCGGGGTGATTGAACTAAAGATCCGCGCGGATGGAACAATGACGGAAGTCCCGGCAGATCGGGCGGTCGAAACCATCCAGCAGGCGCTCAGTCATGCGGAGACCGCCTGAGTCCGGGCCTGTCCCGAGCCGAGTCGAAGGGAAGCGCGCAACACGATGGCTCCTCGTTCCGTCAATCAGGCAAAGAACACGCAGGTCCGTCCTCGGGTTTCCCGGAAAACAAGCCACCCGCGCGCACGCCGCCGACTGATCTTTGCGCTCGATGTTGCTTCACTGAAAGAAGTCGATCACTACGTTGCCCTGCTTGCCGACGAGGTCGGCCTGTTCAAGGTCGGTAAGCAACTGTTCGTGCACGCCGGTCCCGAGGTTGTCCGTCGCATTCACACCAAGGGCGGTTCGGTCTTCCTCGACCTCAAATTCCACGACATTCCCCAGACAGTGGCTTCCGCCTCAGTGGAAGCCGCCCGTCTAGGGGTAAAGATGCTCACCCTGCACGCCTCTGGTGGTGTCGATATGTTACAGCAGGCCCACCGGGCAGTCCGTTCCGTGT